>JBOHEL010000597.1:0-3038 GCA_050700995.1 Sciscionella sp.
ACCGCCCGCTTCTGCGACATCGACGAGCACGACTTCTGCCTCGACCCCGATTCGGCGGCCGCCGCTACGACCGAGCGCACGAAGGCGCTGATGCCGGTGCACCTCTACGGCCAGATGGCGAACATGGGCAAGCTCGCGCCGCTAGCCGAGCAGCACGGGATGGCGCTGGTCGAGGATGCCGCGCAGGCGGTTGGCGCACGCTGTGAAGGTCGGCCCGCGGGCAGCTACGATCTTGGCTGCTTCTCGCTGTACGCGACCAAGAACATCACCACCGGGGAAGGTGGCGTGATCACCACCTCGAATGACGCCGTGGCCGATCGTCTCAGGATGCTGCGCAACCAGGGTATGCGGGCGCGCTACCAGTACGAGATGGCAGGTCACAACTACCGGATGACCGATCTGCACGCCGCCGTCGGCATCCCGCAGCTCGCGCGGTTGCCACAGCTGATCGAGGCCCGGCGGCGCAACGCCGAGGCGATCTCGGAACGGCTGGCAGGGGTGCCGGGACTGCGCGTACCCCAGGTACTGCCAGGCAGGGAGCATGTCTGGCACCAGTACACGGTATGTGTCACGCCGGAGGCGAGAATGCCGCGCGACGAGCTCGCCGCGAAGCTGACCGAGCGCGGCGTCGGCAACGGCGTGTACTACCCCAAGCTGGCTTTCGACTACGACTGCTACCGGGAGCATCCGCGAGTCATCGCCGAGGAGGTTCCGGTGGCGGCAACGCTGACCCAGCAGGCACTGTCGCTTCCGGTGCACCCGAAACTCACCGAGGCCGAGATCGACGCCATTGCCGGTGCCATCCTCAAGGAGCTCTCGTGACGGCTGGGCCTCGTATCGCGTTGGTGGGGACCGGCGCGATGGGCGCACTGCACGCTCGCGTTGTCTCGCAATCCGATCGTGCCGAGCTGGTCAAGGTTATCGAACCCCGAGAGGGCGCGGGGAGGTCGATCGCCGACCGCTACGGCGCCACGTGGGCTCCCTCGCTCGATACACTGTCCGATGTGGACGCTGTGATCCTCGCGGCACCCACCCCGCTGCATCACGGGCTCGCACTGGATGTGCTGCGTCATGACACGCCGCTGCTGGTGGAGAAACCGGTCTGCGACACGCTGGAATGCACCGAGGAAGTGCTCGCGTTCGCTGCCGCGCGAGATCTCCCACTGATGTGCGGGCTGCTGGAGCGCTACAACCCTGCCGTCGCCACCGCGCTGGCCATCCTGGATGCTCCGGTGCACCTCACCGCAGTCCGGCACTCACCGTACGTGCCAAGGATCAAGACAGGGGTGGCGTGGGACCTGCTGGTACACGACGTGGATCTGGCGATCCGGGTATTTGGCGGCCGCGACGCGGAGTCGGTCGCGGGAAGCATCGGGCATTTCCACCCTGACTCACTGCCCGGCGCCGAGGACGTGGCGGACACGGTGCTGCGCTTCCCCTGCGGGGGGATGGCCAACGTCTCGGCGAGCCGGATCGGCCAGCGCAAGGTGCGTGCGCTGGTCCTCCATGAAGTGCACCGCTTGATCGAGGTCAACCTGCTACGCAACGACGTCACCATCCACCGACACGTCGCGCTGGACACCGCCACGCAGGTTGGGAGTGGCTACCGGCAGCAGTCGATCATGGAGATCCCGGAACTGACCACCAATGCGGAGCCGCTGGCCACCCAGCTCGACCGATTCTTGGATCTACTGGCTGGTACCGTCGACGCCAGTGCAGAACGTGAATCTGTGCTGCCTTCTCATCGGGTCGTGGCGCAGCTCGTCAGGGATCACTGCCTGTCGCCAATCTGACCTCGATCGAGCAGACCGGATAGCACCTCAAGATGACGCCGCAGCACCACATCCATGGTGAAGTGCCGGTCGACGAGCGCCGCTGCGCGCCGTGCGATCGCCTGTGATCCGGCAGGGTCGGTCATCGTTTCCACCAACCGCTCGGCCAGCGCTCGCGGATCGTCCTTCGGCACCAGGTGCACGTTGCTACGATCCGCCAGCTCGATGTCCGGGAAGTTGTCGTCTCGCACCGCGGCAACGACCGGCACGCCGGCGGCCATGCTCTCCAGGCTGGCCGTCCCGAACCCGTAACCCTGCAGCTCGTGGCATTCCACCGCGGCGGCGGCCAGGTAGTGCGGGATTTCCGACTTCGGCACCGCGCCCGGCGTGATCACCGCCTTCTCGATGCCCAGTTCCCGTGTCCTGCGCAGGAACGCGTCGTAGTACACGCCCCCGACGACGAGCAGCTTGGCATCCGGAACTTCCCGCAACACCGTGGGCATTGCCTCCACGAGCCCGAGCCGGTCACGCAGCGGGATGACGTGCCCGGTGGACAGGATGATCGGATCGTCGGGCAGGCCATGTCGTTCGCGGACAACGGCACCGTCACCACCACGCACCCACGCGGGATCGACGCCGACCGGAATCGGAACCATACCGGCGATCGCGCGCCGGTACCTGCGGGTGATGTACTCCCGCATCTGGATATCCATCACGACGAAATGCGGCCGGTAGCGGCGCAGGATCGGTGCCACCAGCACGCGGTCCAGCGTGCTGAAAACCGACTGGTACAGCTTGCTCGGGCTCTCCAGTCGCGTGTGGACAGACAGCAGAACGGGCACGCTTCGCTTGCGCGCCCACAAGCCGGTGGCCCATGAAAGGTCGAAGAACTGGCCGTGCTGGTGAATGGCATCTGGCTGGAACTCGTCCAGCAGCTTCGCCACCCGTCCCAGCATGGAGGGGCGTAGCGTGAACGCGATATCGAAATTGACAGCGAGCCTCGTCTCCGGCAACCGGAACGCCCGCAGGCGCACGATCCTGGTGCCGTCGACCTCCTGATCTCCCGGCGCCTGCGCGTGTTCCGCGGTGAGCACGAGTACCTCATGCCCCGCCGTGGCGTATCCCTTCGCCAGCGACTCGGACAGGTGCGCGCTGCCTCCCACCCTCGGTGGATAGAAGTTGTTGACCACGGCGATCCTCATGCCGGTCCCGCCGCGAAGTACTCAATGCGAACCTCGGTGGTATCGCCGGAGGCGTCGAGGTGAA
>JBOHEL010000598.1:0-3037 GCA_050700995.1 Sciscionella sp.
GACCTATAGGTCTTGAAGACACCCAAACCCCCGGAATGGGGAGGTCAGCCGGCCGACTTTTCCGAGACTCTGGGTAGGCAACCGGTAGGAGCTGGCGGACCGCGTGGCCGGCGCGGGCCGCACCCAGCGGCCTACGGTGCCTGCCGCACGCGCATGCCCTCGAAGGCGACCTTCGTGATGGCCTCGGCGAGGTCCGTACCACTGGACCCGCCACGTGGGCGGTACCACTCGATGAGCGAGTTGACCATGCCGAACAGCAGCCGGGCAGTGGTGGCAGGATCGATGTCACTGCGCAGGTCCCCGTCCTTGCCTGCCTCGGTGACCAGACCGGTCACGATCTGGTCGAATTCCCTGCGCCGCGAGATGGCGGCGCGTTCCGCCCTGGTATTGCCGCGCACCCGCAGCAGCAGTGTGACGAACGGCAGCTGTTCGACAAGCACCAGGACACTGCCGCGCATCAGGAATTCCAACCGGTCCACCGCCCGACCCGGGAGGGCTTCGGCCTGCTCGGCGACCGCGAAGAGCCCGTCCATGGCGCGGTTCACCGCCAGCCGCAGCAATTCTTCCTTGCTCGGCACGTGATGGTAAATCGCTGACTTGGTGATACCGAGCTTCCGTGAGAGGACCTCCATGCTGGTGCCGTCATAGCCACGCTCGTTGAACAGTTTCACGGCGACACGCAACACGGACTCCAGGTCGTAACCCGGGCGGCCGCGCCGGGCTGTTCCGCCACGCGGTGTTGCCGTCATGGCATGTCACCGCCGGTGCTGCCCACCGCAACCGTGCCACCGCGCTGGATGGTGCGGCTGCGGCCGCGGAACTCGGCGATGACCGTCTGTTCCCCCGGCTCGTCTCGCCGAACGGTCACGTCGTAGATGCCGTTACGCCCGTAGCGGGTGCGTTCCTCCGCGGTGGCGACGAGCAGGTCGCCGAGCTTGGCCGCGGCCACGAAGGAAATCTCGGCACCAGAGGCGACCGTTATCGGTCCGTAACTGTTGCATGCGCAGGCGAAGGCGGTGTCGGCAAGTAGGAATACGTAGCCGCCGTGGGCGATGTCGTGCCCGTTGACCATGGACTCGGTCACGTGCATCCGGGTGACCGCGCGGCCGTCGCGGGCTTCCCCCAGCTCTATCCCGAGCGAGCGAGAGGCGACATCGGAGTCGAACATGTTCCGCGCCGGGTCTTGCCCGCCGGTTCCTTGCTGTGTCACGAGCCTGCACCGCCTAGCTAAGTGACCGAACGTATGGCTGGTTGCCCGCACCGTGATGAACGGTGGTCCGCACGGTGACAATGGGTGGCGCCGGGCACCCCTTCCGGCAATTCGAGATGTAGGGTACCATATACTTACTGAACGTACGGTCAGTAAGTCTGGCTTGTATCCAGGATGCCGAGCCTGATCTGCTGACGATGCCGACGCGGGAGGCGTGCCGATGACCGAAGTTCTGTCGGAAGCGGATCTGCGACAGCATTTCGAGCGCACGATCTCGGCCGAACAGCGCCTCGAGCCGAGGGACTGGGTCCCGGAGGGCTATCGCAAGACGGTGATCCGGCAGATAGCGCAACATGCCCACTCGGAGATCATCGGAATGCAGCCGGAGGGCAACTGGATCACGCGTGCGCCGAGCTTGCGACGCAAGGCGATTCTGCTCGCCAAGGTGCAGGACGAGGCGGGACATGGCCTGTACCTGTACTCGGCCGCCGAGACTCTCGGCATCGACCGCGCCGAGCTCACCGAGAAGCTGATCACCGGCAAGCAGAAATACTCGTCGATCTTCAACTACCCGACTCTCACCTTCGCCGACGTGGGAGTCATCGGCTGGCTGGTCGACGGTGCGGCGATCTGCAACCAGGTTCCGCTGTGCCGCAGCTCGTACGGGCCGTACGCCCGGGCGATGGTCCGCATCTGCAAGGAGGAGTCCTTTCATCAGCGACAGGGTTTCGAACTGCTCATGACGATGATGCGGGGGACCGAGGGGCAGCGCGCGATGGTGCAGGGAGCCGTTGACCGCTGGTGGTGGCCGTCCCTGATGATGTTCGGCCCGCCCGATGCCGACTCGCCGAACACCGAGCAGTCGATGGCATGGAAGATCAAGCGCCACACCAACGACGAGCTCCGGCAGCGCTTCGTGGACATGTCCGTGCCGCAGGCGGCCGCGCTAGGCGTCAGCCTTCCAGACTCCGAACTGCGATGGAATGCCGAGCGGGAGCACTACGATTTCGGCGCGATCGACTGGGATGAGTTCAAGAATGTACTGCGGGGCAACGGTCCCTGTAACGCGGACCGGATCGCGCACCGGCGCAGGGCGCAGCAGGATGGTGCCTGGGTGCGGGAGGCGGCCGCCGCTCATGCCGCCAAGCAGACCGCTCGCGAGGCAGGGAGGCGCGCCGCGATATGACCGATAACGTGAAACACGATTGGCCACTGTACGAAGTATTCGTGCGCGGGAAGCGTGGGCTCAACCACGTCCACGTCGGCTCGCTGCACGCGGCGGACAATCAGATGGCGCTGCATCACGCACGCGACCTCTACACCCGGCGCAACGAGGGCGTGAGCATCTGGGTAATCAGGGCCGCGGACATCACGGCTTCCAGCCCAGAGGAGAAGGACCCCTTCTTCGCGCCGAGCGGGGACAAGGTCTACCGGCACCCCACGTTCTACGAGATCCCAGACAACGTCCCCCACATGTGAGCGAGCCATGTCGTTCGACAATGCCTACGAGGCGATCACCGAGGAGAATGATTCGAGGTGGGCGTTCGGCACCGCCTTCGATGAGCCGTTGTCCGGAGTGGACGGTGGCATTCCATCCGGAGTGGACGGTGGTGAGCTGGCGGCCTACTGCCTGATGCTCGGCGACGACGCGCTGGTGATGTCACATCGGTTGCAGCAGTGGTGCACCAACGCGCCCGAGCTGGAGGATGAGGTCGCGCTCGCCAACATCGGGCTGGATCTGCTCGGGCAGGCAAGATTGCTGCTGGCTCGGGCGGGGAAGGTCGATGGGAAAGGGCACGGCGAGGACTTCTACGCTTTCTTCCGTGG
>JBOHEL010000599.1:0-3036 GCA_050700995.1 Sciscionella sp.
GTCCAGCGAGACGTTGCAGTGCACACCGCCGATATCGATGAGTTCCGCGATATGCTCCTCGTCCAGGGTGGTTGCGTTGGTGCCGACTCCAACCCCCATCCCGGCATCGCGGAACGCATGCACGACGTCGAGGAATTCCGGAGTTCACCCGTCGGGAGATCCAACTGGACATCGCCCACGTGCGCACTCGCGACTTCTGGTCGCAGCTGGACGCCAAGGGCGTTGACCTCATATGCGGCAGCGTCGCAGCCGCGCCCGGCCGCGACCCGGCGCTGGCCGACTACGACGTGATCGAGTGGCATCGCGAAGACCTGGCCCTGATCACCAACCTGCCAGTGCGGGAGCTGCCCATAGCGGCCGTCGGACAGGACCGGCTGCCGGAAGTCCCGCTGCTGGCGCCTTCGGCGGGCCTGATCGTGGAGTTTCTGCGCCGCTGGTATGGCCCGGACTTCACCACCCGGCTGAGGATCGTGGCCGAGGTGGACAGCATCTACTACGGATTAGCGCTGCTGCGCTCCCAGCTCGTCCACGGGGCCCTGATCTGCGCGCGCGCCGCCGCCAATGCAGCCCTTGAGGGACGCCTGCCCGGTGGCCCGGGCCTACGCCTGGTCCCCTTGGCCGACGACTACAAGCCGCCACTGCAGCTGCTCGCCGGGATCTTCGCCCGCAAAGGCGAGCGCCAACTCTATGACGACACCCCCCCTCAATCTGCTCTGGGACGCCTTCATCTCCCATGCGCGACACTGATCAACATGACAGTGGCGGTCATCGCTCGCGAACAGATTTCGATCATGTGCCGCGCCTGCTTGGCACCTCATCGCAGACTCCACTGTCTCGGGGGAAGCCCTCGACATCTACGACGCGGCCGGGATGCCCAAATCGACCTCACCCCCGACTTCGTCGCCAAAACGCAGCAGGCCACCAATCCGCACCTGGCGATCGAGGCGCTGCGCAAGCTGCTCAATGAGGAGTCCACGAAGACCACCCACAACAACGTGGTGCGCAAGCGGCCCTTCTCCGAACGTCTCACCGAGCTGATCGAACTCGCCAAGGAGGTGGCCGCCGAGGCAAGCCGTGGCGCGCGCTTCTCACCACCGCTGAATGCATCTCCCCCTCTAGTTGTTTGGTGGCCGGCTGGCCGCCGGGAGCTGAGTGTCGGGGGCCGCTCGCTCAACCGAGGGCCAGCCGGCGACCTCGGGGTGACGGTCGAGCTATGCGTCTCGCAGCACACGGACGACGTTGTCGGGATCGTCGAGCCAAACCCATTGGCGGCCGGCACGGCATTGGAAGCCGAACCGGTCGAGGACCGGCTCGCCCTGTTCGTGCCACCAGTCGTAGGCTGCCTCGGTCTCGTCCCACAGCTTGCGCGGTCCTAATTGCCGCACGGTGAACGCGGCCGGATCGTTGAGGTTGGCGTCGAGTTGCGCCCACGACTTGGTTGCTGCGTCGTCCAGTTCCAGATTGTGGTGGAGCTCACCGTGCTTGTCCCACTCCACCGTCAGGCAGCAGGAGGGAAGACGCGCGCCAATAGCGAAACTACCCTTTTCCTGGTTGAGGATCCGGTCCAGATCGCTGCCCCGGCATTCGGTGGTGCTGATCTGAGCATGCTCGATTTCGTCGGTTGCTGGCGTCCAGCCGTATAGTGCGCGGCGCTGGCTGCGGACGCGCATGAAGGCGAGGTCCCCGGAGAACCTGCCACCGGCAACGTGGCCACTGGCGAGATCGAGGGTCAACATGGCCCCGTTGGACCAATCTGTTCCCCAGGGGGTTACCAGTCGCCCTCCCGGGCGGAGCTGGTCAAGCCAGGCGCGGGGCACGAGCTCGCGAAGTGCTGCGGTGGAGATCACCCTGTCGTATAGCGCGCCGGGCAAATAGCCCTCCAGGCCATCTCCGGCGATTACAAGCGGGTGGTAGCCAGCGTTTGTGAGTGAATGTCGAGCATCCCGCGCCAAGCGTGGGTCGACTTCGATCGTGACCACCCGGCCGTGCTCACCAACCAAGTGCGACAGCAGCGCCGCATTCCAGCCGGTTCCTGTGCCGATCTCTAATACGGACTGCCCAGGCCGCACGTCGAGGGCCTCCAGCATGTCCGCGACGATGCTGGGCTGGCTACACGAGCTGGATGGAACGCTGCCCTTCTGGCCCGACGGCTCCTCACCGAAGTCAACCTGGGTGATGACGGGGGAATTCGCGCACACTGCGGCGTGCCAAGCATCCGGATCGGTGTGTTTGCACAGCGTTACGAGCGTCTCGCCTGAGCTATCGTCGACCCAGATAGTGTCGGGGATGAACGCTAACCGCGGTATCTCACTGAACACGGCACTCCAGGAAGGCAACGAATTGACGTCGGTCACTCGTCGTCCCTGTCTTCCTTGTCGTGTTTACCGCCGCCAGATTCGCTCACATCTTCGGTCTTCGAGTGATCGTAGTGTTCCTTGCTTCCGTCACGGTCGCTTTTGTCTTCGTGTCGATCGTCAGCCATCGAATCTCCTCACCATCGTGGCGCGGCCCCGAACTGCGGCGGTGCTGGTCGGTACCTGGCTACAGTGTCACCAGGGCGTTGCTCCAGGGGAACGCCCTGGTGAGGCACCGTTGACGAACTTGTGAGGTACTACGCTCGGTGTGACCGCCTACTGCCGAGAGAATCGCGGGTGCGCCCATGGTCACCGTCCAGCGTTGGACTGGAGCTGAGACCAAGGCCCTCCGCCAGGCCATGCGACTGAGAGTGATAGCAAGCAAGTAACCCCGATTGCTCGCCAAAATGCCGTCCCACTCGCCGTCCACGTCTCAGCTGACTGCGCCTGAGCCGCAGAGAAAGTCCACGCTGAGAGCCTGGTGCTACACCCGCTCGAACGCTTGCGGTGTCAGCGGAGGGAACCGCGTCGCTGCCAGCAGCTCTGTATCAGCATCGTTGCATTTTCAGAGTGCAACGCGGCCTGTTTCACCTCCCGATTGACACACTGGAGCGGTCCGGGACACTCCACGGTGCAATGACAACCCCACGGAGGTCCGCCCATGCGTGACAGGCTCATTCGG
>JBOHEL010000600.1:0-3036 GCA_050700995.1 Sciscionella sp.
CCCCTGGCAACCCGAGCCCGCCGAGCGCGTCGCCAAGCCCACCCATGCCGCCGCCGAGGCCACCGGCAAGCGGCCCCATCTTCTTCTCTGCCAGCTGACCGGCGTTGTGCGTGGCGTCCCTGACCGCGGCTACCACCAGATCGGAGAGGGTTTCCACGTCGTCAGGGTCGACAACCTTCGGGTCGATCTCAAGGCTCTGCAGCTCACCCGATCCGGATACGGTCGCGGTGACAAGTCCGCCGCCTGCCGTTCCGGTGACCTCGGCCTTGGCCAGCTCCTCTTGGGCGGCCAGCAGTTGCTGCTGCATCTGCTGAGCCTGCTGCATCAACTGCTGCATATCGGGCATTCCGGGCTGCACCGCGGCTCCTCTCGTCGTGTCCGTGGCGTGGTGTCCAGGGTAGCTGCTGCGCTGTGGTGCACTATGCGGCAGTGCGGATCCCCCAGGTATTCACGTCAGTCGCGCTAATCGCAGCGCTCGCTGGTTGCGGCAGCAGCGCCGCGGTAACGCGGCCGAGCGCCCCGCCGTCGAGCGGCGCCGTCAGCTCCTCGACCATGCCTGCTGGTACGACACCATCCACGACAACACCACGTGCGACCACTCCACCTGCGACAACACGGCCGCTCGGCACGACGCACGGCGCGGGCAAAGTGGTGGTGCTCGATCCTGGCCACAACGGCGGCAACGCCTCCCACACCGCCGAGATCAACAAGCTGGTGCCAGCAGGCCGGGGCCGGAGCAAGCCGTGCAACACCACGGGCACCGAGACCAACGCCGGTTATCCCGAGCACGCGTTCAACTGGGACGTCGCGCAGCGCGCCAGGAAAGCCTTGACCGCCAAGGGATTCACCGTGGTCATGACCCGGCGCAACGACACCGGCGTCGGGCCGTGCGTCGACCAGCGCGCGGCGGTGGGAAACCACGCCGACGCCGCGGCCGTGGTGTCCATCCATGCCGATGGCAACACCGGCACAGGGAACCGTGGCTTCCACGTCGAGTACTCCTCGCCGCCGTTGAACGCCGAGCAGGGCGCGCCTTCGCGCAAGCTCGCGATCGCGCTGCGCGACGCGTTGCACGGCGCGGGCTTCCCGCTGTCGAACTACACCGGATCGCATGGCCTCTACGGGCGGGACGATCTCGGCGGCCTGAACCTCTCGCGGCGACCTGCGGTGCTGCTGGAATGCGGCAATATGCGCAATCCGGCCGATGTGGCGTCGCTGACGTCGGCCAGCGGCAGGCAGCGTTACGCGGACGCCATCGCAGCCGCGATCGCCGAGGACCTGTCGTAACGACTGTGCGAGGCTGTCGGCCATGGCAGACCTGTACGAGATCCTGCGCCGCCGCCGCGACGTGCGCGGGCAATTCACCGGCGAAGAAGTGTCAGAGCCGGTGCTGCGGCGAATCCTGGAAGCCGCGCATGCCGCACCTAGCGTCGGGCTCTCCCAGCCATGGGACTTCGTGGTGATCCGTGACCTCGGTACCAGGCAGGAATTCCATCGCCACGTGCAGTCCGAGCGCGAGGTGTTCTCCGGGTCACTCGACGGAGAGGCGGCGCGGCGGTTCTCCCACATCAAGATCGACGGCGTGCTGGAATCCAGCCTCTCGGTCACGGTCACCTACGATCCCGATCGCGGATCGCCCTCGGTGCTCGGCAGGCATGCCATCGCGGACGCCGGCCTCTACTCGGTGTGCCTGGCGATCCAGAACCTGTGGCTCGCCGCGACCGCCGAGAACTGGGGGGTCGGTTGGGTGTCATTCTACCGGGAGCAGTTCCTGCGGCAGTTGCTCGGCATCCCCGACGGCATCCGCCCGGTGGCATGGCTCTGCCTCGGGCCGGTTACCCACTTCGAGCAGGCACCCGACCTGGAGCGGCACCGCTGGCGCTCCCGCCGCCCGCTGTCGGAAGCGATCCGCGCCGAACACTGGTAATCCGATCGCCCACTGTGCCCACGTTGCGGCGGCACAACACCCGATGGGTTAATGCTAGTCAATCTTGTGCGCGCCGAGGTGCTCGGTGAGCAGCGCCACCGCCTCGTCCTCCGGGCTGTGCTGTTGTGCCTGCTCCTCCGCGCTTGGTGGGCGCGAGGCGGCCGCGAGCAAGGCGTCCTCGTCCTCCGGCTCTGGTGGAGGCGGCACGTCGTCCGGCTCGGGCGGACGCTGGGGCTCCTGCCGCTGCTCGGTACGAGCGGCCGCTCGCTCGGGCCGCTGCCGCTGCGGCCGCTGGGGTTCCTGCCGCTGAGGCCCGGCTGCTGCCGCGCCGGCTTGCACCCAGCTCACCCGCCAGTCGCCGCCGAGCACTTGCCGCAGCGCAGCGGCGACGGTGTCGGTGTTGCGCGGTTCCGACAATCTGCGCACCAGCGGCGCCGCGGTGTGGGCCAGCACGATCTCGTTGTGCTGCGCCGACTGCACGCTTGCCGCCGAGAGCATCGCCTCCACACTGCGGCTGGCATCCTTCACCGCCGCGAGGATCTCCGGCCATACCCGACGTACCGCGGTCGCATCCAGCCCACTCGCCGCGGGCTCCGGCTGCGCTGCCGGTTGTGGTGCAGCGGGTTGTGGTGCCTCGGACCGCGAGGGCGGCTCTCGCTGCGGCTCAACGGCAGCGGTGGGGACGACTGGTTCGGCGGCACGCGATAGCCGACGGGCAGGCGATTGCGGCGCAGGCGCGGTGGGTTCCGGACGGTCAGACGCAGGTGACGACGCTAACGCCGTCTCGCTGCCGCCGAGGCTGATCCGGCGCTCCAGGCGCTCCAGGCGCTGCATCAGCGCCACTTCGTCCTCGGCGACCTCCGGCAGCAGCATCCGCGAGCACAGCAGCTCAAGCAGTAACCGGGGCGCGGTAGCCCCCCGCATCTCGGTGAGGCCACCGTGGATGACCTCGGCGTACCGCGTGAGGGTGCCTGGGCCGAGCAACTGTGCCTGGGAAGCCATCTTGGCCAGCTCGTCATCCGGTGCCGACACCAACCCGCGAGCGACAGCATCCGGCACCGCGCGCAGCAACACCAGGTCACGCAGCCGGTCGAGCAGGTCGGAAGCGA
>JBOHEL010000601.1:0-3025 GCA_050700995.1 Sciscionella sp.
GTCGGCGGAAATCAGCAGCACCGCGAGCCCTTTCGCTCGCGCCGTGCGGATCTGTTCCCAGATCAGGGCTTGCGCCCCGACATCGACGCCCCTGGTCGGATGGGAGGCGATCAGCGCGACCGGCGCTCCGGAGAGTTCCCTGCCGACCACCAGCTTCTGCTGGTTTCCCCCGGATAGCGCGGCGGCGGGCACCTCGATGCTCGGTGTACGCACGTCGAAATCGGCGACGATGCGCTCGGTGTCGGACTTGGCAGCCGCGATGTCCAGCCATTGTCCCGAGGAAATCGGGCTGCGGCTCTGGTAGCCGAGAATTCGGTTGGCCCACAACGGCAGGGAAAGCAACAGGCCGTGGCGGGTGCGGTCCTCGGCGATATAGCCGATACCAGCCTCCCTGCGCGCAAGCGTGCCGAGCTTCGTCAGGTCGTGTTCGGTAGCCGACGCGTCCGTGAGCGTCACGGTCCCCCCGTTGCCTGTGCGTATCCCCATGATCGCCTCGACCAACTCGGTCTGGCCGTTGCCCTCGACACCTGCGATGCCGAGCACCTCGCCGGCATGAACTCGCAATGTGATGTTCTCGAGCACCGCGCGTGTGGTGCCGCCCCCAGCCTCGGCGGCGAGCAACCGCAGGCCCTCGACCCGTAGCACCTCCCTGCCGGTGACGGTGGACTCCCTCGTCTGCGGGCTCGGCAGCTCGCTGCCCACCATCATCTCGGCGAGCTGCCGCGTGCTGACCTCGCGCGGGTTCGCGGTGCCGACGGTGGTGCCTCGCCGCAGGATCGTCACTGTGTCGGCGATCGCCCGCACCTCGTCCAGCTTGTGCGAGATGAAGATGAAGGTGAAGCCACGGGACCGCATCTCGCGCACCGTCAGGAAGAGCTCGTCGACCTCCTGGGGCACAAGCACCGCTGTCGGCTCGTCCAGGATGACGATCCTGGCGCCGCGATAGAGCACCTTGAGGATCTCCACCCGCTGGCGGTCCGCCACGCCGAGGTGCTCAAGCAGGGTGGTCAGGCCGATGCGAAGTCCGACCTGCTCGGCGAGCTTGCCGACCTCCGCCCGCGCCCGCTTGCCGATGCCGTGCAGTTCCTCCGCGCCGAGCAGCACGTTCTCCGCCACCGTCAGGTTGTCGGCGAGCATGAAGTGTTGGTGCACCATGCCGATACCGACCTTGATGGCGTCCGCGGGGCTGCGGAAGCGCACCGGGCGCCCACCGACGGAGATGCTGCCCTCGTCGGGCTGCTGCATCCCGTAGAGGATCTTCATCAGGGTGGATTTGCCCGCGCCGTTCTCCCCGCAGATCGCGTGCACCTCGCCCGCGCGCACGGTGAGATCGACATCAGAGTTGGCGACGACGCCGGGAAAGCGCTTGGTTATCCCGACGAGTACAACGGCGGGGTCACCGCTTGCCTGCTCGCCGGTGTCGGGAGAAGCCGGACTGCTCATGCGTGGGAGCTCCCTGGCCGTGAGAACACCCCGCCGGTAGGGATGTTCGCCCCACCGGCGGGGCCATGGCTGGCTAGTGGATTACTCAGCTGCTCGGGGTCGTTGGGACCTTGATCGCACCGCTGATGATCTGTGCCTTGTATCCCTGCAGGATCTTGGCGATGTCGTCGATCTTGCCGCCCGACGTGGCGTAACCGACGCCGTTGACCTTGAGGTCGAACCGCTGCGGCAGCGTGTCGAGGTTGCCCTTGATCGTGGCCGCTATGAAGTTGTAGACCGCGACATCAACCCGCTTCAGTGCGGAGGTGATGATCACGTTCTTGTACGGTGCCGCGTTGGGCTGCTTGTACTGGTCGGAGTCGACGCCGATGGCCAGCTTGCCCTCGGCCTTCACTGCCTTGAACACGCCGATACCCGAGGCGCCCGCCGCCTGGTAGATGACATCGGCGCCCTTGGCCAGCTCACCCTTCGCCTTCAGGTTGGCGTCGGTGGGGTCGTTGAAGCCGGAGTTGTCGCCCGCGGGCTTGATGTAGGCGTTCTCGATCTTGACGTTCGGTGCGGCGGCCTTGGCGCCCGCGTCGAAACCGGCCTGGAACTTCTGAATCAGCGGGGTGTCGACACCACCGATGAAGCCGATGTGGCAGTCCTTGCTCTTGTATGCCGCGGCCACCCCGACAAGGAAGGAGCTCTGCTGCTCGGCGAACACCAGCGGTGTGACGTTGGGCAGCTTGACGCTGTTGTCGTCCACGATCGCGAACTTGGTGTTCGGGAATTGCGGCGCGACCGCCTTCAAGGCGTCGGAGTAGGCGAAGCCGACCGTGACGATGGGGTTGTAGCCCTGCTGAGCCAGCGTCTTCAGCCGCTGCTGCTTGGCGTCCTCTGTCTCGTTGGTCGAGGCCGTGGTCTCCTTCGCGCCTGCGAGGTGCAGTTTCGCCTTCGCCTTGTCCAGTCCGCGCGCGGCGGCGTCGTTGAACGACGCGTCGCCCCTGCCGCCGACGTCGTAGGCGAGGCCGACCCTGGTCTTGCTGCCGTCGATGTTGCCGTCCGGCACGGCCTGCGTCGACGTCGCAGCCGCGGGTGCCGCGGGTGGCGGCGGATTGGTCTTGCATTTGCTGGCACTGGAACCCGAGGTGTTGCCGCCCGAGTTGCCGCCGCTGTCCTTCGCGCACCCGGTCAGTGCTAGAGCCCCCGACAGCGCGATGGCCGCTAGTGCCGTCCCACGTATTCGACGCACGGCCAGTCTCCTTCCGTTCCCTCCGCCGGACGGACCGGCGTACGCCAGGTGATGCCCGGATGGGGCATCGACCCGGGGACCGTACTCCGTCAGGTGGTGACTAACGCAACACGGGGGATGGAAATAACATGCACATAACGCGCATCTCACGCAGCTGGGGGAACTTCTGAATCGTTGTGCACGTTGGTAAGCACGGTCTGCGGTATGTCTTGTCGCTCACAGGGGAGCCCCGCCGCGTGTGAACGGCGCTGCGTTCGGGTCTAGCATCCGAAAACGACTAGAAACCGGCCCGCACCTGCGCGTGTTGAGCTGGATCCGGCCAATCCCAGTACCGATGTTGGAGGCCCG
>JBOHEL010000602.1:0-3025 GCA_050700995.1 Sciscionella sp.
GATCTGATGAGTGTTCAGCCGCAGCCGCAGCAGCCGATGCCCCATAGCCCGGCGGCGGCGCCGGCCGGACACCCGCAGCGGTAGTAAGCCGCGCGCGCTGGGCCGGCAGGATGCCCGGATCCCGCGCTTAAACCAGCGTGTGGAAGACGCGCTGAACGTCTTCGTCCTGCTCGAGCTTGTCGATCAGCGCGAGCACCTCGGTCGCCTGCTCCTCGGGCAGCTCCGTCGGCACCGTACAGATGTATTCGTGCTCGGCGGAAAGGGGCGTGATGCCTCGCGCCTCCAGGGCCTCCTGCAGCTTGCCGAAGTCCGCGAAGGCGCAGCGAATGACGAGCTGCGGCTCGCCCTTCTCGCCGGTGCTCTCGCCCATTTCCTCGAGCCCGTGGTCGATCAGGTTGAGCTCGAGGTCGTCCTGATCGATGCCCGCGGGGTCGAGCCGGAAGACTCCCATGCGCTTGAAGAGAAACCCGACGCTGCCCGTGGTCGCGAGATTGCCGCCGTGCTTGGTGACGATATTGCGTACGGAGGCGACGGTGCGGGTCGGGTTGTCGGTCGCGGTGTCCACGAGCAGCGCCACGCCATGGGGCGCATAGCCCTCGTAGTGCACCTCCTGGTAGTGGGCCGCATCACGCCCGGAGGCGCGCTTGATCGCGGCCTCGATCTTGTCCTTGGGCATGTTGACGGCGCGTGCGTTCTGAATGACGCGGCGCAGGGTCGGGTTGGCGGCAGGGTCGGAGCCGCCGGACTTCACCGCCATGGTGATGTCCTTGGCGATGCGGGCGAACTGCTTCGCCATGCGGTTCCATCGCGCAAACATCGTGTGTTTGCGGACTTCGAAGATGCGTCCCATGGGGACCTCGCCGGGTCAGGCGAGCTGCGCTTGCAGCAGCCGCAGCCGTCGCCGCTGCAGCTGTAGCCGACGCTCGAGCTCCTTCAGCCGCTGCTGGAAGGTCGCGTGCTCCCAGTGCTCGATGACGGCGCGCCTTTTCTCCTCCAGCCATTGCTCCTTCACCTTGGCCCATTCGGCCACGGCGGCAAGGAAGGTGTCGTACTCGTGCTGCACGCGCTGACGCACCTCGGATACCCGCGACGGGGCCGCGGCAACCGACAGGCTGGCGAGCTTCCTCTGTGCGCGGGTGAACTGCATGGAGAGCAGCGCCCGCTGGATCTGGAACAGCGGCGTACGCTTCAGGCGGCGCGTCAGACCGAGCCAATGCAGGCTGGCGATCAGCCACTTCGTGGGATCCCACTGCCACCAGCGCACGCCGTTGCGGTAATCGTGCGCGAAATTATGGTGGAAGTTGTGATAGCCCTCGCCGAAGGTGAACACCGCGAGCACCGGATTGTCGCGCGCGGTGTTCTCCTCGGTGTAGGGGCGCTCGCCCCACATGTGCGCCAGGGAATTGATGAAGAACGTGAAGTGATGGCTCAGCACCAGGCGCAGCACGCCTGCGAGGATCAAGGTGCCCCACAGATCGCCCACCATCCAGCCCACCAGCAGCGGCAGCCCGAAATTCGTGGCGAGCACGAGCGGCACGTAATACCGATGCTGGAACGCCAGCAGCCGGTCGCGCCGCAGGTCGGGGATGTTGCTGAAGTCCTCGGTGCCGCTCGGGTACTCACGCACCATCCAGCCGATGTGAGAGAACCAGAATCCGCGGGGGGCCGCGTACGGGTCCTGCTCCACATCATCGACGTGGAGGTGATGCCGGCGGTGGCCGCTGCACCACGCCCAGGCACTGTTCTGCAGCGCCATCGAGCCGAAGACCACGAAGAGCAGCCGTACGACCCAGTGCGCCTCATAGGTACGGTGCGCCCAAAGGCGGTGATACCCGGCCGTGATCGACATCTCATTGGCGATCAGGAAGACGCCCAGGAGCACCCACGCCGCAACAGAGAAGCCATGCGTCAGGCCGTACCAGGGGACGAGCACCGCTGCGGCCAGAAATGTGAGCAAAAACAGTAGGATATTCGTCCAGATCAGGGGCGCCCCTACGGTGGCGGGGGACACGGCGCTCGGTGCGGTGGGACGGGACGGCATGGCGGTCGAAAGCTCCACGGGTGGCCGATAAACCCGCTAAACATAGCACGGTTCCCCGCAGTACAGGGGATGGCCGGGGTATATGCGAGGCGCCGCACGCTGCCGCGGCGGGACAGCCCGCCCGGACCGTCCGGCCCCACGGTTTGGGCGTGCCCAGCCTTGCGGGCCCGCGGAGTATCGCCGCCCGCGCGGCGACGCTGAAGCTCGCGAAGCGCGTGGGGCCTGCCCGCCCGCGCGCGTGTTAGGCAGCGCGCGTTCCGGCGCTCCCCGCGCCGCGCCCGATGTCAGGTCTCGCCAGAGAGACACCGCGTTCCATTGCCGACACACTCGCGCCGCACATTTTGCGCCGTGCCGCGTCCGCTCGCATTCCGGCGGCGTTTGCGGTTGCAGCCCGGTATCGCCGGGTGTATTGATAACGCCCGACAACGCAACCGTGCCAGACATGCGTTCAAGAACCATGTCCGCCCTGGAGGGCGCCGCTTCTGATTCCCAGGTCCCTGGGCGCGTCTTGGTGGAGGGGCGCCCGAAGCGGCCGTATTTCCGAAATATAAAGAATTCGGAGGAGATATGAGCTACAACTTTCGATCCTTGGCTCTGAAGGCCACCGTGGTGGCTGCAGCCGCAGTCATCTCGGCCACGGCCTTTGCACAAGAGCCTTCACAACAGACGGTGATGCAGAACCCCGCCGACTGGGGATTCCCAGCCGGCAATTACGCCAACTGGCGCCACAGCACCCTGAAGCAAATCGACACCAATAATGTCGCCAAGCTGCAGGTGGCCTGGACCATGTCGACGGGGGTGCTGCGCGGCCATGAAGGCTCGCCGCTCGTGATCGGCGACACGATGTACTACGTGACGCCTTTCCCGAACAACGTCTTTGCACTTAATCTCAACAACCTGACCTATCGCTGGAAGTACGAGCCGACACAGAGCGGCGATGTAGTGCCGATCATGTGCTGCGATACGGTCAATCGCGGCCTGGGA
>JBOHEL010000603.1:0-3022 GCA_050700995.1 Sciscionella sp.
CACCGCGGCCGCCCTGATCACCAGGGGGCTGGCCGAGATCAGCAGGCTCGGTGGCGCGCTCGGTGCGGATCCGCTTACGCTGGCCGGGCTGGCAGGCCTCGGTGACCTGGTGGCGACCTGCTCGTCACCGCTGTCGCGGAACCGATCGTTCGGGCAACGGCTTGGGCAGGGCGAGACTGTCGCGCGGGCGCAGGAGGCCGCGCACGGCCAGATCGCGGAGGGCGTGAAATCGTGCTCGTCGATCGGGGAGCTTGCGGCAGGCGCCGATGTGGACATGCCGATCACCGAGGTCGTGCGTCGGGTCTGTCACGACGGCGTCGATCCGCGCAAGATGGCCGCCTCGCTGCTCGGCCGCGAGCACAAGCACGAACTGGAGTGATGGCATGAGCTTCGGCGATGGCACGCGCTGCGTACGGGCGGGCGAGGGAGAGCCGAGTCCCGGCGAGCCGTTGCTGCCGTCGCCGGTGTTCGCCGCGCCCTACCACCTCGGTGGCGAGGATTACTACGGCGCGGCGAGCAACCCGACATGGCGGGCACTGGAATCCGCGATCGGTGACCTCGACGGTGGCCACTGCGTGCTGTTCGGTTCGGGTATGGCCGCGATCTCCACACTGCTGCGCACACTGCTCTCGGCAGGCGATCGCCTCGTGCTGCCGTCCGACGGGTACTACCTGGTGCGTCAGCACGTCGGCGAGGACCTTGGGCTGGGACTCGACGTGCGTGAGGTGCCGACCGCTGGGCCGTGGCGCCAGGAAGTCGTCTCCGGCGCCAGGCTGGTGCTGTTGGAGACGCCGTCCAACCCTGGCATGGATGTCTGCGATATCGCAGCGGTAGCCGCACTCGCACATGGGGAGGGCGCACTCGTCGCTGTCGACAACACCACGGCCACCCCGCTGGGACAGCGCCCGCTCGAACTCGGCGCCGATATCTGCGTGGCGAGCGATACGAAGGCGTTGGCAGGCCACAGTGACGTGGTGATGGGGCACGTATCGACCGGCGACGGGCAACTCGCGGCGCGGCTACGTCGAGCACGGCGCGCGGGTGGCGCGATCGCCGGTCCGATGGAGACCTGGCTGGCTCATCGCGGTATCGGCACGCTGGATCTCCGCTTGCGGCGTCACGCGGAGAATGCGGCTGCGCTGGTGTCCGCGCTGCGCGGGCACCCGGCGGTGAGCGGGGTGCGGTGGCCTGGTTCGCCGGATGACCCGGCGTATCCAGTTGCCTCGCGCCAGATGCGCCGCTTCGGCGGGGTGTTCAGCTTCACGCTGCCTTCCGAGGCCGCGGTGGTGGACTTCCTCTCGCGCAGCGAGCTGGTGCACGCGGCGACCAGCTTCGGGGGGTTGCACTCCACCGCCGACCGCAGGGCCCAGTGGGGCGATGCGGTACCGGAAGGCTTCCTGCGCTTCTCGGCGGGCGTCGAGGACCCCGCGGACCTGGTAGCCGATGTCCTCGCCGCCCTGGGGAAGTGCTGAAAGTGGCTCTTGTGTAGTTGAGCGCCCTGAAAGTGGCTTTCGTTCCGCTCTTTGGAACAAGAGCCACTTTCAGCTGTGTCCAGGATGTGGGAGGGCGGTTGCCGCGGCGAGGCGGACCTGGTTCGCTGTCGGACATGTTGTTGCGTGCCATGAGCGGCGGGCGGGGTCACATCGACCTTCGCCGTGTCGCCAGCGCGCTGTGTACCTGTCGGTGAAATCGCTCTTGCCGCGATCGCGGCCGTCCGCTCACCGACATGTCGAGGAACCTACCCATGTTCGCCGTTCCGGCTAATACCGTGGCATCAGCTGCCTCGCCCGCGTCGCTCACCGCCGTCCATCCCGCCCGGATAGCCATCGACTGCGCGCGTGATCGCTCCCAATGGGCGCAACTGCTGCGCTACGACCCCGATGAGCGGTACGCGGCACTGATCGAGCGCACGGTGGACTACGAGATCTGGCTGCTGTCATGGCTACCGGGTCAGCACACCGAGCTGCACGACCACGGCGGCGCAACCGGTGCGTTCACGGTCGTCACCGGAACGCTCTCGGAGTCGGTGATCGGCCGCGACAATATGCCCGTGCGGCACACCGTGGGTGTCGGCCAGTCGCGGGTATTCGGACCGCACTACGTGCACCAGGTCAGCAATTCCAGGTCCGACCCAGCCGTGAGCATCCACGTGTACCGGCCGGAACGCGGTGCCATGACGCCCTACCTGTGGGACCCTGTCAGCGGGCTTTCCCGGCGCGGCTGAGCACGTGAGCTGGCACGGCCAGAGCGGAAACGAGGTCGGCTGACGGCTGTGGCTCGCCCCACTCGTGCCGTACCGGTAGCACCCCGGCCCATGCGTCGTCTGCTTCGATGTCCTCGGGCTCGTCAGCTGGACCACCGGTACGGATCTTCACAGCGGCCTCGCTCAGGTCCAACGCCAGCACCGTCGTCTTGGCGAGTTCCTTCGGGTTGGGCAGCCTGGCGTGATCCCACGACCCTGGCGCGAGGTGCTCGGTGATCGTCCGCAGCGCGTGCAGCCTCGCCGCATCGGCGCACACCCGAGTAGCCCGACCGTGGATCACGGCGGAGCGGTAGTTCACGGAGAAGTGGAACACCGCCCTGGAGTACACCACTCCGTCGAGCAGGGTGACCGCCACGCACACCTCGGCGTCGTCGCCGTCGCGCAGGCTGCGGGCGCCAGAAGAGCCGTGCACGTACAGCGTGTCGCCGTCGCGACCGTACCCGGTTGGCAGCACCAGCGGCGCGCCGTCGACGGTCAGTGCGAGGTGGCAGATCAGGCCGGCGTCGAGCACAGCGTGCAGCGCGCGCCGGTCGGTGGCGGCACGCTGCTTGCCGCGCGCCACCGTGCTGCGGGCGGTGGGGGACAATGGCAGCAGGGACGGCGGCGTGGTTGCGGAGGTGTTCACACTCACCAGCATGACCGCTAATGTGGCATCTTGTAATATCCAGTCGCGAGTAGACTTCGAAGGCCACTTATGTCATCGGACCCGGTAGACCTGCCGATCGAACTGGACCGCGCCAGCCAAGCGCCGCTCGCGGT
>JBOHEL010000604.1:0-3016 GCA_050700995.1 Sciscionella sp.
CGACGTAGAGTTCCAGGGCATTGGTGGTCTGGTCGCTGGCTTCCGGCCCACACAACCGGGCGTACTCGCGTGACAGGGCGAGCCGCAGCGTGCGCTCGGTACGATCGTCGGCCAGCCTGTCGCGGGTGTCGATGAGCACGCTCAGCGCTTCCCGCTCCCTGCCCTCGCACTCCAGGCAGCGGGCCAGCGCCACCGTCATCACGATCAGGTAGCTCGGTTCCGCCGCTTGCGTCAGCATCGCGGAGAGGTTCTCGACGTAGGCGCCGTCCGGTCGTGCCAATGCCACGGCGGCGGCGAGTTCCGGGACCTGGGCGACCGCGCTGCGGCCCGCGTCGCGGGTGAACAGCGACTCGGCGTAGGGGCGTTCCACGGTCGCGACGACAGCGGCCGCGGCCGCGAACCGCTCGGCCGCACCCAGCTCGTCGCCGATCCGTTCCAGATGCAGGCCCCAGCTCAGCAGCAGTTTTACCTGGTTCACCAGCTGCACCACGATCTCGTGCGGACCGCCACCGTGGGCGATGGCCCGGTTCGCGCGGCTCAGCACCGGTTCGGCGTCCTCATACATACCAAGCCGGGTGAGCACCAGCGCGATGTCCACCAGCGTCGCAGACAGCGAGCGGTACCAGTCACGCTTGTCCACAAGCACGTCCGGTTCCGGGCGCTCGTCGAGCATCGCGAGCGCTTGGGCCACCTCGGTGAGAGCGGTGTCCTCCGCGGACGCCAGCAGCGCACGCAGGCCGCGCAGCGCGTGCGCGCCCGCCTGCAGCACCAGCAACCCGTTGCGCCTGCTGTGGGTCAGCAGTTCGTCGATCATCGGGTCCGCGATGGCCGCCGTGGACGGCGTGGTCAGGCGCGCGATGGCGCTGAACCGAAGCAACTTGCCGAGCATCCACGGCTCGTCGCGGTTGCGCCCCTCGATCAGCAGCTCGTCGAAGCGTGGGATGTACGAGGGCTGTCGCTCGGGTGGGCTGACCTGTATCTGGGCCAGCAACTCGCGCGCACGACCGGTCAGCCACGCGTCGGACATCGCCGTCAACGCGTGGCGTCCGTCCTGCTCGCTGGTAGCTCCGTTCTGCAGTGGCGTGCTCCCTGCTGCCCGGTGTGGTTGTGGTTGCTCCGCCGCCAGGATTCGAACCTGAACTCTCAGAACCAAAATCTGAGGTGCTGCCTATTACACTACGGCGGACCGTGATGACCCGAGGGTCACCTGGCACGGTCATCTTCGCATGGCGCCCTGGTGAGCCATCACACGGCAGCCGGTATTCCTTGCCGACCGGCCCGGCGACAACTTACCCTGTCGTAGGTTACGGTCCTGTAGCCTTGCCGACCTTGTTGAGGTACGCATGACCAGCACGCTCGACCGCTCTGCCGCGGTGAGGACAGCGGGGCCCAAGCCGGTGATCGACGGTCGCCGCGGCGTGGCGTCGCACATCGCGGTGTACATCTTCCTGCTGGTGCCGAGCGTCGCACTGATCGCCGCGATCCCCATCGCCTGGCACTACAACTTCCTGAGCTGGGTAGATATCGCGCTCGCGGTGGTTTTCTTCTACCTTTCGGGGCTCGGCGTGACCATCGGGTACCACCGCTACTTCACGCATGGCTCGTTCAAGGCCAAGCGGTGGCTGCGGATCGCGCTGGGTATCGCGGGCAGCATGGCCGTGCAGGGACCGCCGATCATCTGGGTGGCCGATCACCGCAGGCACCACGCGTTCTCCGATCGCGACGGCGACCCGCACTCACCGTGGCTGTATGGCACCTCGCCGTGGGCGGTCGCGAAGGGCTTCTGGCACGCGCACATGGGCTGGACCTTCGACAGGGATCTCACCAACAAGCAGCGCTTCGCGCCTGATCTGTTGAAAGACAAGGATGTCGTCTGGGTCAGCAGGATGTTCGCGGTGTGGACGGTCGCGACTTTCCTGCTGCCCGCGCTGCTTGGCGGGCTTATCACCTGGTCGTGGTGGGGCGCGCTGACGGCGTTCTTCTGGGCGGGCATAGTGCGGGCCGGTGTGCTACATCACGTTACCTGGTCCACCAACTCGGTTTGCCACATGATCGGCGAGCGGCCGTTCGCGGCGCGCGACAAGTCGGCGAACTTCTGGCCGCTGGCGATCCTGTCCTTTGGCGAGTCCTGGCACAACCTGCACCATGCCGACCCGACCTGTGCCAGGCACGGCGTCGGCCGTGGGCAGCTGGATACCTCCGCGCGGCTGATCTGGCTGTTCGAGAAGGCCGGTTGGGTGTCGAACGTGCGGTGGCCGACCAAGCAGCGGCTCGCCAGGATCGCGGCCGACAAATGAGAAAAGGCTGCGGCCATGCGGGTGCGGATGAGTGGGGAGCAGCGGCGGCAGCAACTGCTTGATGTGGCGAGGACGCTCTTCGCTGAACGCGGGTTCCAGGCCACCTCGGTCGAGGAGATCGCCAACCGTGCGTCCGTGTCGAAACCTGTGGTGTACGAGCACTTCGGTGGCAAGGAGGGCATGTACGCGGTCGTCGTCGATCGGGAGATGCGCGGCCTGCTGCGGAGCATGGTGACCGCACTGGGTGTTGACGCTCACCCGAAAGAGCTTGTGGAACGCGCCGCCGGGGCCCTGCTGACCTACGTGGACGAATGCCCTGACGGATTCCGGATCCTGGTGCGCGATTCGCCGGTGGTCAGCTCGACCGGCACTTTCTCCAGCCTGCTCAACGATATCGCCAGTCAGGTCGAGCACGTCCTCGCGGTGCATTTCGCGCGGCAGGGTTACGACCCCAAGCTCGCGCCGCTCTACGCGCAGGCGTTGGTGGGGATGGTCGCACTGACCGGGCAATGGTGGCTGGATGTGCGCAAGCCTCAACAGGCCGAGGTGGCCGCGCATCTGGTGAACCTGGCGTGGAACGGGCTCTCGCGATTGGAGCCGGATCCCGGGCCGCGTTAGGGTTATCTGTACGTGACCAGCTGGATACTTGTTGTTGATGGCTACTGTTGGTAGCGTCTGTTTGGTTCTGGGTGGTGTCCCGAGCAGGCGAGGAACAGGGG
>JBOHEL010000605.1:0-3000 GCA_050700995.1 Sciscionella sp.
GTGGGTGACGATGACCTGGGCGCGGGCCTTGATGGCGGCTGCGAGCACGTGATGGTCGTCGGGGTCGGGCAGGTCGAGCACGTCGATCAGGGGCTCGTAGCCGACCACGAGGCAGTCGCGCACCGCTTGGCACATCAACTCCCGCGTGCGTTGCAGCTTGTCGGTGTCGAGGTCCGGCCGGTTGGCGGCCAGGTTCTGGAAGGTTTCGTCGAGAATCTGGTTAGTCCATTTGGCCTGGACCAGCCCGGCTTGCGCGATGCGGATGAGCAGGTCGCGCAGTGTCGAGGGGTAGAGCACGTTGGCGTCGTAGACAACGGTGAAGGCCATGGGTCAGGCAAGCCCCATCTGTTGGGTGAGGGCAGAGAGTTCGTCGGCGGCCTCGCGCCGACGCTGATCGTCGGCCCGCATGTAGTCGAGCAGCGACGCCGCTTGTACCCGGCGGTGCTTGCCGACCTTGCGGTATTCGATCTCGCCTGACTCCAATAACCCGATGAGAAACGGTCGGGATACGTTGAGCATGTCCGCCGCCTGCTGGGTCGTGAGTTCCGCGTGCGAGGGCACGATCGCGATGCCGTGCCCGGCGGCCATATGCGCGAGGATGGGCGCCAACAGTTCCACGGCCGCGCGGGGCACCGTCAAGGTCTCGGTGCCGTGCTCGTCATCGACGATCATCTGCAAGCGCGGGCTATCCGGGTGTGTTGCCAGGTACTCCCGGACTGCTGGCAGCGCCTCGTTGGCGGCGGTGATGTCGGCCTGGTCCGGCTGAATGCGGTCGAGTGTGAGCATCGGTCTCCGTCCCTCCTTCGCTCCTACTCGCATTATCCGCAGTATTCGAAACAAGCGCAACCCTGATGTTCGCCGGCTCTCCGACCGGCCAGGCATGCGCTTCCCCGCGGCGCCACCGCGCCTGACGGCTGGCCCGCTGTGACTCCTGCGCCAACGGCAGCCTCGCCGCGTCCGTGGCATCAAACGTGGTGCGAAACAGAGTCGAACACGGTGGCCATGGCCCACTGCTGAGGTCGTCCGTGTTGTCATAGTTGCAGGTAGAGGGCCGTGTAGTCGTATGACGGCTGTCTTGTAAACAGAAGGTCAGGGGTTCGAGCCCCCTCGCCGGCTCCAGGTTTGACCAGCGGGAATGCGGTGGCGACGCTCGAGGTCGGGCGGCGTGGCATGGTTTCATGGCAGGGAATGCGTGTGTATGTGCGTGTCAGTGGGGGTTGGCGCGGCCGCTTGCGAGGCCGGATGTGTGATGCTGACGTTTGGCGTTACTAACGCATTGCGGTAGCATGGGGGTGTGATCCGGTCGTTCGCCGATAGTCGTACCGAGCGGGTGTGGCATCGGCGGCGCACCAAGCTCCACCCGGAGGTCCAACGCCGTGCCTGGAACAAGCTGGCCATACTCAACCGGGCTGCCACGTTGCACGATCTGCGTGTCCCGCCGGGCAACCGGCTCGAACAGCTGCGCGGTGATCGGGCCGGGCAGTACAGCATCCGGGTCAACCAGCAGTGGCGGATCTGTTTCCGCTGGAGCGAAGCTGGGTCGGAGGACGTCGAGATCACCGACTACCACTAGAGAGGCGAGGTGAGGGCAGTGAGCGACACGCCGATCATGGGCCCGACCCATCCGGGGGTGATCCTGCGGGAGGAGTTCCTGGAGCCGATGGGCATCACCGACTACAGCCTGGCCAAGGCGATCGGGGTGCCCCAGACCCGGATCAGCGCGATCACCCACGGCAGGCGTCGCATCTCGGCCGATACCGGGCTGCGGCTCTCGCGGTACTTCGGCATGTCCGAGGGCTTCTGGACCGGTCTGCAGGAGGACTACGAACGCCAACTGGCCAAGGACCACCTCGGCGATGCCCTGGAGGCCATCCACCCGCTCGCATCATGACCGCCGCGGTCCTGGTAGACCACGCGCGCTCTCCTGGGGCTTCTGCGGCACCGTCCGGCGGCCGCCGGCCAGCTCGGTCCTCCCGGCGCTGACGGTCACACGCGTGGCAGGGAACCTGGCATGAAAGGGACTCGAACACGGTGGTTGTGGCACGCTTCTGAGGCTCACCGTGTTGCCATAGTCGCTGGTAGAGGCGGCGATAGCCGGATGGCGACTGTCGGTCTCGACCATTCCGTCGCGGTGCAGGCTGGCCAGGACATCGTGGATTGTGCCGGCGGGGTTACGCCAGGAGTCGGCGCGGGCGATGCAGGAGCTGACCGATGAGGTCCCGGCGGCTGCGCAGATTGCGGTGGCCCGGGGAACACATCGGCCGCGGATCGAGTATCCGCTGGTAGAAGTGTCGGAGTTTGACCGGGAGACGTTCGCGTTGGGGCGAGAACCGATGGAGGTGGCGCAGGCGGAGTCGGTGGCTGTGTATTCACCGGCGCGCTCGGTGGTGGATGTGATGCGGTTGCGTGAGCGGGTGGGGGAGTCGTTGGCGTTACGGGCGTTGCGCCGCTACGTGGAGCGCCGAGATGCGCGGTTGGCGGATCTGGCTTCGTACGCGCGAGCATTGGGCGTGGAGGGGCCGGTGCGTCGGGCTGTGGAGGTGATGACGAGCTGATGTCGCCGCTTCCGAGTCGAGCCACGACCGCGGGACGGGTGTTCAACGATCTGCGGAATCTGGCGCGCCGCCAGGGATGCCGATCTGCCGGTCAGGGGTGTGGACGGTGACGTGCGGCGTGTGATGGCACTGGTAACCGAGATCGCGGGGATCGCGGTGGAGGACGGGGTGGCGTTCGACGCCGCGGCGGCTGGGGCACAACCGATCCGTCCGGACGATCTCTATGGTGGCGTGCGGGTCACTGGGCCGGCCACGATCGGTCGGGCACGAGTCAAGTTGGCCTTGGACGTCAATTTCGGTGACCCGATCTCTCCCGGCGTGGTGTCCATGATTGGAGGAGGTGGTTGCCAGCGGTGCTGAGGCGGGCGCGGTACGTGGTGTAGGTCGTGGCGCGGAGCTTGGCCAACTCGTCGAGGGCTGCTGAGAGGGGTTCGAGTGTCGTGCC
>JBOHEL010000606.1:0-2986 GCA_050700995.1 Sciscionella sp.
GACAAGCGGCGGCGAGACGGTCACCAGGCCGGGATCGGCTGGGCATCGGCGATACCACGGTGGCCATCCCGGCGATCATCACCTGCCTCGCCACCACACCACGGCCAGGGCCCACCGCCAGCCGCCTCGGCAGCCACAACCGCCGTAGCTCGTCGTTCGCGTGCTCGCCATGACACACCCGTATCATTCGGCTCAACGAATGGTTCCAGTCCTATTTGAATAGGCGAATGAATGTAACGGGAGGGCTGCGCTGACGACAGAGACATCGACAGTGCCCGACCTGGACGGGCTGGACGCCGACACCCGGCTGCTGGCGCTCGCCAAGGCCGCATCGACCATGGCGGACCCGGTGCTGCTACGCATCCTCGGGCTGCTGCGCGAAGACGGAGAACTGACGGTGGGTGCGCTGACCACGGCGCTGCCGGTCAGCCAGCCGCAGGTCTCGATCTACCTGCGCTGCCTGAGCGACTGCGGCTATACCCGCGTGCGCCGCGAGGGCCGCCGTGCACACTACCGGCTCGCGGGCCCGGACGTCAGCGACCTGTTGGACCGACTGAACGCGCACGCCACCGGGTCGCTGCAGGGACTGCTGGCCTGCCTGCACTGCAACCCCGCCACCGACTCGACCGGTAAGCGGGGCGCCTGTTGCTGAACACCCGGCTGGCCGCGGCCGCCGACGGCCTGGATCGCTGGCTGCTCGCCGGGGTGCTCGTCGCCGCGGCCTTCGGCACACTCGTCGCGGGTCCGGCACGCCACGCCGCAACCAACGGCGGCATCTCGATCGCGCTGGCCATCCTGGTGTTCACCACGGGATTCCTGCTGGACCCCGCCTCGGTTCGGCTAACCCGTCCCGCCATGGGCCGCGCCGCGCTCACTGTGCTGGCCAGCACGCTCGCGCTGCCCGCACTCGCCTGGCTCGCCAGCCGGGCAGTCACCGAACCCGCGCTGCGCCGCGGCGTGCTTGCCGCGGGCATCGCACCGGCCGAAGTCGCTTCGGTAGCCCTCGCCGGGCTCGCGGGCGGCCTCGCCGCGCTGACCGCGCTCGTCCTTGCGGGCTCGGTGCTGATCACCGTGCTCACCGCCGGACCGATCCTGGACCTGCTGGGGGCACCGGCCACGGTGAGCGCCGCCACACTGCTCAGCCAACTGGCGCTGATCGTCGCCGCGCCGCTGCTGGCAGGCATGGGCCTGCGCGCACTTACCGGAAACCGCCCGCGACCAGAGGCGGCTGCCCGGGTCGCGGGCACCCTCGCACTACTGGTCCTGCTGTGGCAGGTCGGCGGGCAAGTCAACGCCACCGCCAGCTACGCGCGCGTCGGCCTCGCCCTGCTGGGGTACCTGGCCGCCGCCGCCGTGCTGGGACGGGTGCTGGCGATCCGGCTGCCCACAGCACAGCGGGTCGCGCTGAGCCTGCCGGTCGGCATGCGAGACTTCGCCATCGCCGCGGGCATCGCCACCACCGCCTACGGCCCACGGGCCGCCGCACCGTTAGCGGCCTACGGTGTGCTCGTGCTGCTCTACGGGGCTGGCTACGCCCACTTCGCAACTCGGACGCCGCACAACAGAGCTGCGCGGAGCTCGCGGTCAGCGCAGTAGCTCGGTCGCCGCGCGTAGCAGGGTTCCGGGGTCGAGCAGGCTGCCGGGAATGCCGGGCGCCTCCAACCGTGTTCCCCCTCCGACAAGCGCACAGCACGAGATGGAGGAGATGATCATGCCCCGCATTCCGGTGCATACCGTGCAGGACGCACCCGAGCAGGCCCGCAAGACACTGGACGAGCTGGGGTCGAAAATGGGCAAGGTGCTCAACATCCACGGCGAAATGGCGCACTCGCCGGTGGTGCTTGCCACATACGCGGCAATGCAGCAGGCCATCGCCGAGCACGGCAGCTTCGACGCCCGCACCCGGGAGGCCATCGCGCTGACCGTGGGCAACCAGGACCGGTGCGACTACTGCCAGTCCGCCCACACCTTGTCGGCCCGCAAGGCCGGGTTCAGCTCCGAGGACACCGTGGCGATCCGTTCCGGACACCTCGACAGCGATGCCAAGCTTGCCGCGTTGCTGACGCTCGCACGCCAGATCGCGGCCAACATCGGCGAGGTCGACGACGTCGCATGGAAGCAGGCACTGGACGCAGGCTGGCGCGACACCGAACTCGCCGAACTGTTCGCGCACGTCGCGGCCAACCTGTATACGAACTACTTCAACCACTACGCTGGCACCGAACTGGACATCCCCGCAGCCCCGGGCCTTAGCTGAACGGCAGGCCCGGTTGCAGCGCAGGCTGCTGGCTGGTGCCGTGGCGGTGGCGTGCGAGTTGGCTCCCGATGACACGCACGTCGTCATCTCCGCCCGACGCGCGATCGCATTCATGCAGTACCTCAAGCTGCTCTCACGCGTAGCCGTTCAACTGCTCGGCTCCGTGGGTTGAACGTCGCGTGCGAGCTGAACGGCTCCTATCCCATCTGCGGGCCTCGGAAATCCAGCGCTGGCCATCGGCCCTGCCTCGCCGCGCTCGGTTTGCTCAATCCGGGCGAGGGCTGATCCTGCCGAGCTCCAAGCGCTGGTATCCACCGGCGCTCGAACACCACACGTCGAGCACTTCACCGTCGAGTTCCGGCTCGCTGATCAGCATCGGGTACCGCTGACCGTCGCCGTCCAGGTACTCGATCGACGCGGGCAAGCCCGCCTCCAACTTCCAGGCGAGAGCCATCCAGTCCGGCGTGAAGCGTTCGCCCTGCTCCCGGTAGAGGGCATTGCTCAGGTCACCGCGCCGCAACCGCCGCCCGGACGGCGCGGGAACGGCGAGTAGGCGCGCGGCATGGTCGGCCGGGTCCGGGGCCGGCAGTGGTTCGGCGCTTTCGTACCCATCCCATGCCCATGCATCCTGGTCCGGTTGGCTCGCACGAGCAGCAGTACACCCGAAGGTGACTGCTGCGGCAGGGGCAGCGGCGCTCGTGGCGGGCAGCACGATACTGCCGTCGGATT
>JBOHEL010000607.1:0-2983 GCA_050700995.1 Sciscionella sp.
CTCGTCGACTGAGCCCGAGAGTGCCTCGTGCACCAGCGCGATCGAGTTGACCCTGCGAACCGACTCGGTGAGCGCCTCGCGTGCCTCCGGACTGGTCAGCCTGCGGGCCTGCAAGCGCAGCAAGGCGGCGACTGTCTGCAGATTGTTCTTCACACGGTGATGGATCTCGCGGATCGTGGCGTCCTTCGACAGCAACGCGCGCTCCCTGTTCTTCACCTCCGTGACGTCCCGGACCAGCACCAGGGCACCGGCCGCCTTGCCGCCCGGACGCAGCGGCAGCGCACGGAATAACACCGTGGCACCACGCTGCGCCTCGGCTTCGAACCGGGTACTGGCCTTACCCGCCAACGCATCCCTGATGCGCTGGGTCACCTCGATGGCATCGAAAGGGTCGGCGACCAGCGTGCGAGTCAGCGGCACGAGGTCACTGTGGGTGAGCTCCGCGGCGTGACCCATCCTGTGGTATGCCGAAGCCGCGTTCGGACTGACGAACACTACCGACCCCGCCGCGTCCAGCCGGATGAAACCGTCCCCGACCCTGGGGCTGGTGTGCACGTCGGCCGAGGGCTCCGCGGTAGGGAATGTGCCGTCGACGATCATCCGACACAGATCGCCCGCGCTGCCGAGGTAGGCGATCTCCAACGGACTGGGCACCCTGGGTACAGCCAGGTTGGTGTCGCGTGAGAGCACCGCGACGAACTCCTCCCCGCAACGCACCGGGATGGCTTCCCTGCGCACCGGAACCCCGGACTGCCACTGCGGGTCCTCTTCCCGGCAGATCCGCCGCTCAAGGACCGCCCTGCGCAGCTGCGGATGGGTCTCCTCGTCGGCGGTGGTGGCCACCAGATCATCGAAGTAGGCCGTTGGAGCGGTCGTCGGCCTCGCCTGAGCGATGCACAGGAACTTCGAGGGCCCCGCAACCCCGTACCGCGCGATCGGTACCCAGAGCAGGAAGTCGGCGAAGGAGAGATCGGCAAGCAGTTGCCACTCCGCGACGACGCGCTGCAGATGCTCGACTGCGGCCACCGGCAGCGGCGTGTGCTCAGCCAGCAGGTCGGCCAGGGTGCTCATAGGTTCAGCTCAACCGCTCGCACCCTGTCACTCCACTACCGCGATGAGATCGCCTTCCTGCACGACGTCCCCCTTGGATACCGCATTGCATTCTATGGCCACGACCTCCAGCACGTTCGCTACCATCTCCGCCCGGATCTCCTCGGCCATGGACCCCATCCTCCCGTGCGCGCTGTGGCGGTTACATCCAACCACGGGCACCGCCCCGCAGGTCACAGGCGTCGCCGTGTCAGAATGGGGGCAAGCATCATCGACGATAGGGAGCCAGCATGTCCAAGCGTGCCCGTAAGCGCCGCGACCGTACGAAGAAGGGCGCCAACCACGGTCACAAGCCGAACGCATAGTCACACCACGGCGTGGGCCCCGGCAACCTGCCGGGGCCTTCGCCGTGGCTACTGACAGCCGCGCCCAGCGTCCTCGTCGATCTGCACGGTGGTGCTCGTCTGCTCGACGATCGTGGTGGTGCCGCTGGATTCCACGCTGACCTCGTACTGTGCGACCACAGTCTTGCGCAGCGACTCACGCAACCGCGTCTTCAACTCGTCAGGTGCGTGATCGCCACCGCACTTGCGGTGCAGCAACTCCTTCAGGTGCTCTTCGAGGCCGTACCGCTCCAAGCAGGGATGGCATTCGTCGAGATGCTGCTCAAGCAGCCGCTTCCGGTCGGGGTTGCACTCCTGGTCGAGCAGTAGCCATACCTCGGCCAGCACCTCGGAACAATCGGTGTCGTGCGGTTTTCCGCAGCTCACGAGCCTGCCACCTTCCGATGCTCGCCACGCAGGAAACCGCGTTCCCGCGCCACGTCCGCCAACTGCTCCCGCAACTGCCTGCGACCGCGGTGCAGCCTCGACATCACGGTCCCGATAGGGGTCTCCATGATGTCGGCGATCTCCTTGTAGGCGAAACCCTCGACGTCGGCAAGGTACACCGCGATCCGGAATTCCTCCGGAAGCTGCTGCAACGCCTGCTTAACGTCATCATCCGGCAGCCGGTCCATGGCATCCAGCTCCGCCGAGCGCAGGCCGACCGAGGAGTGACCGCCCGCCTGCGCGAGCTGCCAGTCGGTGATCTCCTCGGTTGGCTGCTGCAACGGCTGGCGCTGGCGCTTGCGGTAACCGTTGATGTAGGTGTTCGTCAGGATCCGGTACAGCCATGCCTTGAGATTCGTGCCCTTGGCGAACGAACCGAACGCGGCGTACGCCTTCAGGTAGGTTTCCTGGACAAGGTCCTCGGCGTCGGCGGGCTTACGGGTCATCCGCAGCGCAGCGGAGTACAGCTGGTCGAGCAACGGCATCGCGTCACGCTCGAAGCGGCTCGCCCGTTGCTCGCTCGTCTCCTGGCTTTGTTCTGTGGCTTCCGCCTCAGCTCGGGTGCCTGGCACCAGTCTCCCTTCACGCCGACCGGGGCCGGCCGATCCGGCAAGCGTTCCCATGTCCGCAAACGCATACGACTGGTTCGAGAGTACCTTCCGCTGCCGAGCGCGGCAGGGGCCACGGTGGTCGGTGGGACGGTTCAGGATGTCGGTAGCCACGTCTGGCATAAACGCGGGCCCCGCGACCGGAATTCCCACGCTATACATAGAGTTCCTGACATGGCGGGAAAGGCGACCCCGGCAACCCTGCTGCTCGACAAGCACAAGGTGCCTCATACCCTGCACTCCTACCACCACGATCCGCGGTCATCGAACTACGGAACGGAGGCGGTGGCGGCACTCGGGCTGCCACCCGAGCGGGTCTTCAAGACCCTTCTCGCTGAAGTCGACGGCGCGTTGACGGTCGCCGTCGTCCCGGTGGGAGGGAAGCTCGACCTGAAGGCGCTCGCTGCTGCGGTCGGCGGCAAGCGCGCCAGGATGGCTGAGCTGGCCCTCGCCGAGCGCGCCACAGGTTATGTCGCGGGCGGGATCTCGCCGTTG
>JBOHEL010000608.1:0-2950 GCA_050700995.1 Sciscionella sp.
GTCCGCGTTCGCAGATCCAGGGTCGTGGCGGGCGTGGTGGCCGGATCTCGTGCTTGAAGCGTACCTGGACCGTGGCGATGCCGGGTTGCGATGGACGGTCCGTGGCGCGCTGGTCGGCACCATGGAAGTGTGGCTGGAGCCGGTCCTTGACGGCACGGTACTGCACTACTTCCTGCGGGCCGACTTCCCCGAGGGGCCCGAGTTGGCACCCGCCGCGCACGCGCGGCGCGTGCGCAGGGAACTGCGGCGACGGCAGGTGAGCGCCAAACGGGCGGCGTTGACGCTGAAAGCCACCCTCGAGGACGGCAGGCGGCCCGGCGTACCGCCATCGGTGTGAGTCTGACGCGCGGCGACCCGCCAACAGCGTGATTCTCCATGGCGATCGGGCGGTAACGGTGGATGATGGTTCTGGTGCGCAGTGAACACGCGACGAACACGCGACGCACGTTTCACACGCGGCGAGCGGACGGAGATGATTACCGGTGAACGCCAAGAAGGCCGTCGTGCTGGTGGTGGTCGCGCTCGTGCTGTTCTTCCTGATCACCCAGCCGACACAGTCCGCGCATGCGGTCACAAACGTCTTGGGCTGGCTGAAACAGGCCGCGGAGGCGGTCATCTTGTTCGTGCGGAGCCTGTTCGCCTGAGCACTCCAGTACGCCGAATGCTACTCGCCGTGATCACTTAGGCCGTCCGGGTGGATTTCACCGACGAAGCCGCAGGTCACGGGCTTGAAGGTGGCCGTGACCCGATTGTGGGTCTGGCGGTGTTCGGTGCTGGGTCATACCGTCTACACAGCGCGTGACCGTTACCGCGCCGTCATCTGAAGTGGAGCCACTGTCGTTGTCTCTAGGAGGGACCGATGACCGACGATCGCGGAGTTGACGAGATCGTTCGCCAATGGACGGCGGAACGCTCGATGGACACCGAGCAGCGCGCGGCGCGCGATCTCGCTTCGGCCTGGTTGGCCGAATCCGGGGTCGGCGAGCCGAGCATTCCGGGCCAGCGTGCCAGCAACGGTTCCGGTGGCCTGTTCGCCGTCGACTCCGCGGACCCCGCGTACGTGCTGGCCATGCGACGGCGGCTGCCAGAGGTGCCGGAAGCCGCGCTCGCGGCGGCGGCGAGCTGCTGGCAACTGGTCGGCGGCATCGCCGAGGCCGAGCAGTGGTGGGACGCCGGGTTGAGCCCGCTCGACCAGCGTGCCCTTGACTACCGTGCCTCGGGCCTCACACCCGAGGACCTCGGCAGGCATCTCGGTCCGTACACCGTGCTGGAGCACCTGCGTCGCGGCAGCGCACCCGCCTGGTGCGTGGCTCGCTTGCAGCGGCAACGTCGCGACGGCGCAGCCTGATCCGACGGGTGGTGTTCTCCGGGCACCCGCACCGGTTGGACCTGGGGCCTGAGCTCCGCGAGTGTGGCGTACGGAGTAACGCTGCGGCCGCAAGTTCGTTTAACCAGGTGACGAACATTCGTCCTGCCGGTCGGGTACGTGCTCCGGTAGGCCATCACGAGCGCGAGGCAGACCCGATACGTGGCAATTGAGCAGACGTCCCCGCCGGAGGGCGGCCCGCGTTCCCGACGTGGGCCGATGCGCGGTCTCGGCCTGGTCGGTCGGCTGGTTGTCGTCGCGGTGGTGATCGCGGTCGGGTCGACCGCGGCCTGGCTGCTGACGGCGGCGAGCACGCCGACCCCTGGCCTGACCGCGGCTGACATACCGGCACTGCAGGTCACGGCAGCCGACGTGCAACCTGGCTCGGCGGCCCCCGATGCCGCCCAGGTCGCTCTCGTGCGGGCTGCGGCGCCTGCGAAGCCGTCACCGACACCGCGACCGCAAGCTGACGCCACGCGGCCCGATTCGTTGGCAAGCTGGGCGCACCTGGTCGCGCAGGCGACCGACATACCGCAGCGGGCGTTGCTGGCCTACGGCAGCGCGGAGCTCGCGATGCGCGACTCCGAGCCGAGCTGTCACCTGTCTTGGGCGACGCTGGCGGGGATCGGGAGAGTGGAATCCGACCACGGGCGTTTCGGGGGCGCTCGGATCCTGCCGAACGGCAACGAGTCCAAGCCGATCATCGGAGTGCCGCTGGACGGCACCGCGGGCAATGGCGAGATCCACGCGGCGGGCGGTGGCTACGCCCACGCGGCAGGCCCCATGCAGTTCATACCGTCCACCTGGCGGAAGTACGCCTCGGACGGCAATGGTGACCACGTGGGAGATCCGGAGAACATTGACGACGCCACGCTGACCGCCGCGCGGTACCTGTGTGTCGGCGGCCGCGACATGCTCACCCCCTCCGGCTGGTGGGCCGGACTGTTCAGCTACAACAATTCGGTGGAATACGGTCAGAAGGTCTTCGGATTGGCCGACCGGTACGCGCACGCCGCCCAGCGGGCGCTGGCAGCAGGACACTGAACCGCCCTACGGCGCAGTGCTAGCGTCGTAGTGTGTCCGTCCCGCTGTCCACCTCCCGAAAGCTGGGCATCGTTGGCCTTTGCCTGCTGTGCCTGATGGGGGCATGCGTGCTGGCGTGGTGGCAGTGGGACCGCTACCAATCGGCCAGCGGCACACTGCAGAACCTGGGTTATGTACTGCAATGGCCGTTATTCGGTCTGTTCCCCGCATTCATGTTCTATCGGATCCGCAAGTCAGCGCGCACCGAAGTGGCTGAGACCGTCGGCGACGTCGGCGGTACTGTGGATGGCGAAGTCGAGGCGGGGAATGGCAGTGGACCTGTGGTAGCGGCACCCGTTCGTTCCAGGCTCGCCTACGTGCCGAGGGAGCGCGCGCCGGATGCCGCCGACGGCGCGGAGCTGACCGCTTACAACCGCTACCTCGCACAGCTGAATTCGCAGGAGGATTCATGAGCCAGGATGGCGGAGCTTGCGGAGCGGGGCTCATGGGGTCCGACCGGGTGCGGCATTACACAGGAGGAACGTTATGTCGGTTGAGGAC
>JBOHEL010000609.1:0-2942 GCA_050700995.1 Sciscionella sp.
GGCCTGGGTCTTGGGAATGGTGCTCTATCTGGCCGTGACCGGGCTGATCGCCTGGCGGGCGCTCGCGGACCCGTTGCGGCCCGACGAGGTGGCCCCAGACAGCTGGATCCTGATGGGCGCACTGGCCATCACGGCGCTGGCCGGTGACCACATCCTCACCGCGGCGCGCACCCTGCACGCACCGGCCGGCCTCACGGGCTGGACCGGACCGGTGACGCACGGGGTGTGGGTACTGGCCAGCCTCTGGATTCCCGTGCTCCTCTACGCGCAACTGTGGCGTGCCGACCAGGTTAGCGGTTCGCTGCGATATCAGAGTGCCTGGTGGGCCGCGGTCTTCCCGCTGGGGATGTACTCCTCGACCTGCGCGGCGACCGCCACCGACTTGCACATGCGCTCGCTGCAGACCGTCTCCCTGGTCTTCTTCTGGATCGCCCTCACGGTCTGGGCGCTCGTCACCGCCGGCGGGCTGCGGTCCGCGCTGGGACGACGGATCAGCCCGTCGGGAAGTTCGCCGTTGCGGTCAACAACAGGCTCTTCAGAGTGAGCGTGTGGGCTCCTCGGGCCAGCTTCAACAGCGCCGGATCGACGGCGTAAGAGACCGATCCCAGGGTGTTGGCCGTGAGGGTGGTGACGTGTTTGCCGTCGACGTCCAGCTCGACAGGATGTTGCGGCAGGAAACCCGCCGCTAACAAGTACGTCGAGTCGCCGTTGGCGGTGAGTGTGATGCTGTGCCGCAACCGCGCCAACGCATCGGCCGCCTGACGTTGTAGGGAGTCGGGGCCGTTGTGACCACGGATCGCCGCGACGAACTCAGGCACGAACCTGCTCGCATCGATCGTTCCCCAGCCACTGGCCACATCGAACCCGGTAGCGGCGGCGAAGCCGGGAACGGCCACCGGTTCTGCCGGCACCGAGTTGTTCCCGGTCACGACGTCGACTACTCCGGCGGCCGTTGCGCGTGGACCCATTACCTCGTAGAGCACCTTATTGATGGGACCGACGCTGCCATGGTTCAGTTGCGCCGCGAGCGCGAGTACACCGGCGAACATCGGCGCCGCCTCGGAGGTCCCATCCTGGGCGTCCATGGTGATGTCGGGAACCGAGCGGGTCAGGGAGCCAACCCGGTCCTGGTAGGTCGGTCGCGGGTACACCGCCGAGTAGCCGGCGCCTTCGGAGAACTTGCCGCGAGCCCACAACGGGTCGGCGCCCAGTCGCCGCCCCGAGGTATCGAGATTGGGAACACTGCCCCCCACCGCGGTAACCCAGGGGGAGTCATCCCACGCGGCGGTGTCCGGTGTCTTGGTGGTGTTCCCGCACTGCGCGTTGGCCACCGCGAGGTTCTGGACCGCGCCACAGTCACCAGTCGCCACCATCACCGGGATACCCGCCGCCGCCGCGGACAGCAGACCTGGGTCCTGCGCGGTGATCTCCGCCTTGCCGTAGCTGTAGGTGCTTTCGCCTGTTCCGTCGCTGATCGAGATGGCGTCGGCCAGATGGTTGCGGCCGATGTACTCCAGTGCCTGCATCATCTCCGGGGGTGCGACCTGGCTCGCGGCGTCATCGGTGATCTCGCTGTCCGCCGGGGTTGCGGTGATCAATATCTTTGCGTACGGCGCGATCAGGTGAGCCGCCTTCACGTCGAGCTCGAGCTCGTTGTGCCACGCTTCACACGAACCGTAGCTGCCCAGCGCGACCATTCCGGGCGGGCATTGAGCGGGCAGGTGCCCGTTGCCGGATGGATAAATGGTCTGGATCTCCGGATCAGGTAGGCCGTATTCCTGGTCGAACTCCTTGATGACATCGTTGATCTGCGGATCGTCCCATCCTTCGACCAGCGCTATGGTCGTTCCAGTGCCGTCGATGCCCTTCTTCCACAAGTCACCGATGTTGTAGTCGACGATGTCCTGCGGCCCCGGGGACGATTCGGCATACTGCGGGTAGTTCTTTGTCATGTTGTCCAGGACGGCGGTAAGCTTCTTGACGTGATCCGGGTTGGCCTGCACTTGCGGTGTCGCCTGCGGTGGCGGGGAACTGTTCGCGCCCGCTGGACTGCCCGTCATGCCGGCCCCACTGCACGACGACACGAACGCGATCGCGACTAATCCGGCGGCGGCATTCGCTGCCCGCCGCCGCGGTATGATCACCATTTGGGTGCCTCGCACAACACGTCGTGTCGCCAAACGCACACAAACAACGATCACTGTCCACTCGGACAGCTTCGCCAGTAGTCGGACCATGCGTGCGGGCGACCCCGTCATTCAAGTACCCCCTTCGAGTTGCCGGCATCCAGGCCGCGGCGCTGCATACCGATCCGTATCAGCGTCGCCGTTGAGGGTATCCTGCTGCTCCTCGCTGCCACGTCGGCCCTCAGGCGGTCGATCCCGTGGATCACCTGGTCGCCAAGGGGAATTCAGTATGACTACTCCTTGCCCCTCGTAAACTTGCTGCCCCCGGCAGGGTATGTGCTGACGACTAGGGCAGCGCGACACAAACGTGCTCGACGAAGGAATTGGTTTGATTTCATCCGGCATTATACTTCCTGGCCGACTGCTCCGGCCTCGGTTACGCGGGCGGCGCGCTGGTGGCTGCCTGACCGGCGTCGTGAACTCGACACCACCGACATTTTCATAAACTCACAACGTCCGTGGCGTCGAGTTCACGGCTACTGGCGTCGCTGTCAGCGCAGGGCCCGGCGGCTCCGGCCGCGGATCGCACCGAACACACCAGTGGCGACGAACAGTATGAGGCCGACGATCGCCCTGGCAGCAAAGCAGCGGCGGTCTGGATGATGCGGTAGGAAGTCACCGGTGACCCCACCAGCGCAGCACCTGCCGATCCCCGCTCGCCCGCTCGGCTGGACGGTCGCGGTATGCATCGTGGCCTTCGCCGTTCTGCTCGGGCTGGTCGCCGCGCGCTGGCCCCCGCTGCTGACCGGCGACCAG
>JBOHEL010000610.1:0-2941 GCA_050700995.1 Sciscionella sp.
GTGATGTTCGACGACCTCGTCAAGCTCGACCCCGAGGCCGGTGGCGAGTTGCCGGACCACGCTGCCCCACGCCAGCGACAGCACACCCGGCCGCAACAGCATCGGCACGTCATCCAGCGGCTTCCCGAACCCCATGATGTCGAAGAGCACTGTCGGATTGTCATAGGTCGAGTAATCAAGGATCTCCAGACAGCGCACCTCGTCGATGCGCTGGCAGACCCCGGTGAGCACCAGCGGCAGCCAGTCGTTGGCGAAACCGGGATCAATGCCGTTGACCCAGAGCGAAGCACCGCCCTCGGCCGCGGCCGCCCGCACCGGACCGGCCACCTCGTCGGGCACCACCCCATCGGGGAACTGCAGGAACACCGGTCCGCTCGCCACTACGTCGATTCCGGCACGCAGGATCCGCTGAAGGTCGGCGAGCGCTTCCGGCAGCCGGTTGTCGGCCATCGCCGTGTAAACCACGCAGTCCGGCCGGGAGGCCAGCAGCGCATCCGCGTTATCGCTGGCGACGACTCCCAGTTCCCGGCCGAGCCTCGCCAGCTCCCCGGCGTCCCGTCCGACCTTGCCTGGGTCGGACACCCACACCCCGGTGAGCTCAAGGTCGGGCCTGGCGTCGATCCCGGCGATGGCGTTCCTGCCGACGTTTCCGGTGCTCCACTGCACCACGGAGAAGGTCATCCGCGCCTCACAGGTCGGGTAGTCCGAGGTTGAGACTGGAGGCCTCCAGGCCACCGTCGACTTCCAGCAGCTTGCCGGTGACGTAGCCACCAGCCGCGGAGGCCAGATACACCACGGCGGCGGCGACATCGTCGGGGTCTCCGAGCCGTCGCAATGGCGTCGCCTGCTCCATCCTGGTCCGCAATTCCTCATTGCTGACGACGATTTCCAGCGCCGAGGTCGCCACCGATCCCACTGCGATGGCGTTCACCCGCACCCTGGGCGCAAGATCCGCCGCCGCCAGCTGGGTGTAGTGCGCAAGCGCGGCTTTCGCGGTGCCGTATGCGAGGTAGCCGCGGTCGCGCACCCGGCCCATGATCGAGGAGATGTTGACAACCGCACCGCCGTCGCCCGCCAGCATCAGCGGCACCGCGGCCCTGGCCAGCGCGTGCGCGGTCGACACATTGAAATGAAACGCGTCCTCAAGGTATTTCGGGGTTGTGTCGAGGAACGGCCCTGGCATGCTGCCGCCGACGTTGTTGACGACGAGGTCCAGCCGTCCGAAGGTGTCGTAGGCAGCCTGTGCCAGCGCGGCCGCGGCATCAAGGTCCGAGACATCGGCGGTGACGACGTGCGCCGTCCGGCCTGCGGCGGCGATCGCCGCCGCCACCTCGTGCAGCTGCGATTCGGTGCGTGAGCAGATCACCACGTCGGCACCGGCTTCGGCGAGCGCGCGTGCGGTGGCAGCGCCGATACCTCGGCCGGCTCCTGTGACGATCGCGACCTGGCCGGTGAGCCGGAACCGGTCGAGGATCATGGTCGCTCCCTTGTTCGCCCGTTGGTATGTTCTGTAACATGTTCTACTTGTCGGCGCGGTGATCCGCAAGCCGCACCGGGGCGATCACGGTCTGCCCGTCGGTATTCGCCAGCACCTCGACGGTGGCGCAGTAGTGCTTGTGCAGGCGTGTCGCGGTTAGCACCTCGCGGGGTGCGCCCGCCGCCACCCGCTTGCCGCCGTCGAGCAGCAGTATCTGGTCCGGGTACTGGGCGGCCAGCGTCAGATCGTGCAGTGTGGTCACCACCGTCGTGCCGTCGGTCACCCGCAGCCGGTCCACCAGTTCCAGCAGTGCCTGCGCGTGGCCGATGTCCAGCCCGGTGGTCGGTTCGTCCAGCAGCAGGACGCCGGTTTGCGCGGCCAGTACCCGTGCGAGCACCGCCCGCTGCCGCTCACCGCCCGATAGCGTCCGAAGTGGACGGTCTGCGAACGTGCCGAGATCGAGTCGCGCCAGCACGCGGTCCACGATCTCAAGGTCTGCGCTGGACTCCTTGCCCAGCGGTCGCAGGTGCGGAGTGCGCCCGAGCAGCACGTAGTCGGTGACCGAGAGGCCGTCGGGCAACGCGGGACTCTGTGGCGCGTAGCCGATCGCGCGGGCTCGCCTGCGGTGGCCCATCATGGCTAGGTCAAGCCCGCCCACCCGCACGTTCCCGCTATGGGGAACCAGCCCCGCGATCGCTTTCAGGAGGGTGGACTTGCCCGCGCCGTTCGGGCCGATGATGGTCAGCCAGCTACCGCTCGGCACCCGCACGTCGACACCGCTGACCACATCGCCCCCACCGTACCCAGCGGCGACTCCGGCCAGCACAACCTCGCTCACCCGCCACCCCCCGGGGTTTGGGTGTCTTCAAGACCCCTCAACCCTGTGCACGAGTGGGCTTCGCCATGATCACTCATGCACCACTCCTGTGTCTTGCGGGGCACCCGCGCCCGGTCGCGGTGCACGAGTGGGCTTCGCCATGATCACTCATGCACCACTCCTGCGCGATCGCCGGAGCACCACTACGAAGAACGGTGCCCCGGTGAACGCGGTCACTACCCCGATCGGCAGCTCGGCGGGTGCGAGCACGGTTCGCGCGGCGACATCGGCCGCCGCCAGGAACGTCGCACCTCCTAGCAGGGACAGCGGCAGCACGATCCGGTAGCTCACCCCTGCCATCAGCCGCACCGCGTGCGGCACGATGATGCCGACGAACCCGATCAGCCCGCTGACCGAGACCGCGGCCGCCGTGGCCAGCGAAGCCACAGCGAGCACTACCAGGCGCACCAGCCCGGGCCGCACCCCGAGCGAGCGTGCTTCTTCGTCGCCGAGCGCCAGCACATCTAGCAGCCTGCCACAGGCGCACAACACCACCGACGCGCCAAGCACGTACGGCAGGATCCGCCGTACTTGGTCCCATCCGGAGTTGACCATGCTGCCAAGCAACCACGAGTACACCTGGCGCA
>JBOHEL010000611.1:0-2929 GCA_050700995.1 Sciscionella sp.
GCGAGTCGGGAGGTCGCCCGTACCGTGTCCCATGCGGTCAATCACGGTCGAACTCGACGCGTACCCCGAGCAGGCGCACCGGGCGGGTGTGCTCGAACCGGTCGAGGACCGCAAGCGCGGCGCGCTCAATCTCGTCTGCGTCACTGGGCGGTGTGGACAGCGCCGTACTGTGCGTCCTGGTGAGGAACGGCGCGAAACGCACCTTCACGGCAACCCGTGTCACCTGTCTGCCGTCGTCGGCGACATCCCCAGCGACCCGCTTCGCGAGCGCTACGACATTCCGGACGATCTCCTCCCAATCGGTCAGATCGGCCTGGAAGGTGGTTTCCCTGCTGCGCGAGCGCGGCAGGTACGGGGTGGCACTCACGGCGCGGGCGCCCGCGCCGTGCGCCAGCAGGCGATACCACGGACCCATCCTCGGGCCGAAACGCACCGCCAGTGCGGCGGCGTCCGCCGCGGCGAGTTCCCCGACAGTGCGCACCCCTGCCTCGGCCAACTTCTTCGCGGTCTTCCTACCGATGCCCCACAATGCGTCCGATGGTAGAGGCGCCATGACCGCCATCCAGTTGTCCCTGGTGAGCCGGTAGATTCCGGCAGGCTTACCGAAACCGGTCGCCAACTTGGCGCGGAGCTTGTTGTCGCCGATACCAACCGAGCAATGCAGCCCCGTCGAGGCCAGCACCGCACGCTGGATGCGCTCCGCAAGGTCTTCCGGGTCGTCGGTGCGCGCGCCGAGGAACGCCTCGTCCCACCCCAACACCTCTACGACGAGCGGGAAGCCGCGCAACGTCGCCATCACCCGGTCGGAGACCTCCTGGTACACCGGTATGTCGAGTGGCAGGAACACCGCATCGGGACACTTCCTCACCGCCACCCGCAGCGGCATGCCGGAACCGACGCCGAACTGCCGCGCCTGATAGGAGGCCGTCGCTACCACGCCACGCTGCGACGGGTCGCCGGAACCACCTACCACCACGGGCCTGCCACGCAACTCCGGCCGCCGAGAAACCTCGACCGCGGCGACGAACTGGTCCAGGTCGACGTGCAGCACCCAGTCGGTGAGGGACACGCCGTGCAGTATGCGAGCATCTTGCGGTCCACGGTGATCGCTTTATCCTTGACGGGGCCATCACGGCGGCCGCAATTCGAAACGGGGTGGCACCGATGAGCGTTCCGGGTGATGAGGACCAGCGCACGGCTGTCGCGCCCACTGCTCGCGGCGGCTGGTTCACCGCGCTGTCGGGGCACGACCGGCGGGCGTTCTTCTCTAGCGCGGCTGGCTGGGGCCTCGACGCCTTCGACTACATGATCTTCCCTTTGACGCTGACCGCGATTGCCACCACCTTCGCACTGACCAAGTCCGAGTCGGGATGGATCGCCACGACGACACTGCTGGTCTCCGCGGTCGGCGGCGTACTAGCTGGCATGCTCGCCGACCGCATCGGCCGGGTTCGAACGTTGATGATCACCATCGGCGTGTACTCGGTGTTCACGCTACTGTGCGGATTCGCGCCCAACTATCCGACGTTGCTGGTCTTCCGCACCTTGCTGGGATTGGGCTTCGGCGGCGAATGGGCGGCAGGGGCGATCCTGATCGCCGAGATCGCCGAGCCCCGCTACCGCGGCCGAGTCCTCGGAGCCGTGCAGTCCGCATGGGCGGTCGGCTGGGGACTGGCCGTCGTCGCCTACACGATCCTGTTCAGCGTGCTGCCCGCCGACACCGCGTGGCGCGCGATGTTCTGGGTCGGCATCCTGCCCGCGTTGTTGATCCTCTACGTCCGTCGTGGGGTGAAAGAGCCTCGGGTGTTCGTCGAGACACGCCAGGCCGTTCGCGCGGAACGGGCACCCCGCGCCGCACTCGCCAGCTCGATCGTGCAGATATTCCGAACCGATCTGCTGAAGACGACAATCTTCGGCGCGCTACTGGCAACTGGCGTGCAAGGTGGCTACTACGCCATCTTCACGTGGCTACCCGCATATTTGAAGAGCGCGCGGGGCCTGACGGTTGTCGGTACCGGTGGTTATCTGACCGTCGTGATCGTGGGCTCCTTCATCGGTTACGTGCTCAGCGGCTACATCAACGACTGGTTGGGCAGGCGCTTGACATTCGCGTTGTTCTCGATAGTCAGCGGCGCCCTTATCGTCGCCTACACCGAGATTCCCTCGGGCGAGAACGGCTTGTTGCTGGTATTGGGTTTCCCCCTCGGGTTCTTCGCCTCCGGGATCTTCAGCGGTTTCGGCTCCTACCTCGCCGAGCTCTACCCGACGCGCGCCAGGGGTGCGGGGCAAGGTTTCTGCTACAACTTCGGCCGCGCTCTCGGTGCGTTGTTCCCGGCGGCGATCGGCTACCTTTCCGGATCGATCGGCCTCGGCGGAGCGATCGGATTCGGCGCACTCGGATATCTCATCGCATTGATCAGCCTGCTGTTCTTGCCCGAAACCCGAGGCAAGCAACTCGTGGCCGTCGAGTAGGCGCCGATCATGGCCACACTCCCACCGGGGTCGACCGATACCCACGCGCACGTGATGCGCTCCGATGTTCCGTCCTCCGTGCCTGGCGCCCGCTACCACGCGCATCACGCGCCGGTGGACCGGTACCTCGCGCTGCTCGACGAACTGGGGCTACAGCGAGGCGTACTAGTCACCCCGAGCACCTACGGCACCGACAACGCCGTGCTCGTCGACGCCTTGCGGCAGGCGCCCGCGCGGCTGCGTGGGATCGCCGTCGTACCGCCAGACTGCGATCCCGATACGCTTGCCGCCCTGCACGAAGCGGAGTCCGTGGCTGCCGGGTGCAGGACCGGTTTCCCGGCGGGGTCGACGTGCATGCCATGCCGCACCTCGCGCGGCGGGTGGCCGGCCTTGGCTGGCCCATCGAGATCTGGACCGATGTGCGCGCACATCTTGACTGGCTGCCACAGGCCGTGGC
>JBOHEL010000612.1:0-2920 GCA_050700995.1 Sciscionella sp.
GTTCGGCAGGCCGCGTGTTGTCGTCTTCGCGGGTGACCACGGAGTCGCGGCAGGCGGCGTGTCGGCGTTCCCCAGCGAGGTCACTGGCCAGATGGTGGCGAACTTCCTTTCCGGCGGCGCGGCGATCAACGTGCTCGCCGCGACGGCGGGTGCCGGGGTGCGAGTCGTCGACATCGCGGTGCACTCCGACACGCCGGAATCGGTGCGGGGTGTCAAGGTGCGCCGTTCCAGCGGTTCGATCGATCGCGAGGACGCACTGAGCGATGCCGAAGTGACCGAAGCCGTGGCGGCCGGGCGACAGGTCGCCGACGAGGAGGTCGACGGCGGCGCCGATCTGCTGATCGCCGGCGATATGGGGATCGGCAACACGACGCCGTCGGCCGTGCTGATCTCGATCCTCACCGGCAACGAGCCGGTCGCCGTGGTCGGCAGGGGCACCGGAATCGACGACGAGGGCTGGATGCGCAAGGTCACCGCCATCAGGAACGCGCGGCGGCGGGCGGTGGCTGGCTCGGGCGATCCTGTCGCCCTGCTGCGCACCTCAGGTGGTGCCGACCTCGCCGCCATGGCCGGTTTCCTTGCACAGGCCGCGATTCGCCGCACACCGGTGATACTGGACGGCGTCGTGGTCACGGCGGCGGCGCTGCTGGCGGAGCTGCTGGCGCCGGGCGCAAGGGACTGGTGGGTTGCCGGGCATCGCTCGACTGAACCCGCCCACACCTTCGCGCTGGAGCACCTCTCGCTCGAACCGCTGCTGGATTTGGGGATGCGGCTCGGCGAGGGCTCCGGAGCGGTGGCGGCGCTGCCGCTGGTGCAGATGGCGACCAAGATCCTCGCGGAGATGGCAACCTTCGGTGACGCCGGGGTCTCCGGGCGCGCGGAAGCGGTGCCGGACCCTGTCGGTGACGCTGCCACCACACCGTGACGCGGCGCGCGTGAGGCGAATGGAGGGGCCACGACTCGCGGTCTCCTGGCTCACCGTGCTACCGGTGCGGACAGGCGATGTCGACGCGGGCAGCGCTCGCACCGCGATCGCGGTGGCGCCGGTAGTCGGCGCGCTCCTCGGTGCCCTCGCGGCCGGGGTGGCCATCGGCGCGCACCTGCTCGGGGTCCCGCCACTGCTCGCGGGCCTGCTTGCGGTCGGGGTACTGGCGTTGAGCACCAGGGGCATGCACCTCGACGGGCTGGCGGACACCGTGGACGGCCTCGGCTGTTACGGGCCGCCGGAGCGGGCGCTGCGGGTGATGCGTGACGGCGGCGCGGGCCCGTTCGCGGTGGCCGCGCTGGTGCTGTCGATGGGTGCGCAGGCCGCGAGCATCGGTGCGCTCGCGGCCGCAGGCCGGTGGGGCCCGATCCTGCTGGCCTGCGCCTGTGGGAGGGCTGCGTTCGGCTGGTGCTGCCGCCGCGGCTACCCGGCAGCACGCGAGGACGGCATGGGGGCACTCGTGGCAGGCTCCCAGCCCCGAGCGGCCCCGGTGCTCTGGGCGGCCGTACTGGCAGTGGCAGGCTGGTTCGCCGCGCCGTGGATCGGACCACTTGCGGTAGTGCTGGCAGCGGCGCTGCTCGGGGCATCGACCTGGCATGTGCGCCGGCGCCTCGGCGGGATCACCGGCGACGTGCTGGGCGCCGCCTGCGAGTTGACCACAACCGTGGTCCTCGTCATCTGTACGGTCCCCCCACCGTGAGTACTTTCGTCGCCTATAACCGACGAAAGTACTCACGGATGGTTACTTGAGCGGGTGCATCCAGCCGTAGGGGTCCTCGGCGGTGCCTTCCTGGATGGCCGTCAGCCGCTCGCGCAGCCGCATCGTGACCTCGCCCGGCTGCCCACCGGCGATGGTGAACTCGCCCTCGGCGTGTTTGACGTGCCCGACCGGCGTGATGACGGCCGCGGTGCCGCAGGCGAACACTTCGGTCAGCTCACCGGATGCCGCCTTCTTTTCCCACTCTTCGGTGGAGATCCGGCGCTCCTCAACGCCGTAGCCGAGGTCTGCCGCCAGGCGCAGCAACGAATCACGGGTGATGCCAGGCAGGAGTGAGCCGGAGAGTTCCGGGGTGACCAGCCGGGCATCGGAGCCGGAGTCGAGGACGAAGAACAGGTTCATGCCGCCCATCTCCTCGACCCACTTACGCTCCACCGCGTCCAGCCAGACCACCTGGTCGCAGCCGTTGTCCACGGCTTGTGCCTGCGCGAGGAAGGAAGCCGCGTAGTTGCCAGCGAACTTGGCCGCTCCGGTGCCTCCCGGTGCGGCGCGCACGAACTCGGTCGAGAACCACACGCTCACCGGTTTCACGCCACCGGAGAAGTACGAACCCGCGGGCGAGGCGATCAAGGCGTAAAGGTACTCGTTGGCAGGCGAGTTGACGCCGAGCCCCGCGGACGTCGAGATCATGAACGGCCGCAGGTACAGCGTGTCACCCGCGTGCTCGGGCACCCAGCGAGCGTCGACGGCGACCAGCTCGGCCAGCGAGTCGAGAAAGACCTCTTCCGGCAGCTCCGGCATCGCCAACCTGCGCGCCGACGAGCGGAAACGCGTGGCATTGGCGTCCGGCCGGAACGCGGCGATGGAGCCATCCGAATGCCGGTACGCTTTCAGGCCCTCGAAGATCGCCTGAGCGTAGTGCAGCACGGAGGTCGCCGGATCCAACTCGAACGAGTGATAGGGCTCGACGGTGGCGTCATGCCAGCCCCGCTCGCGGTCGAAACGAACTGTCACCATGTGGTCGGTGAAGTAGGTCCCAAACCCCGGCTTGGCCAGTACCTCCGCAACGCGCTCCGGGGTCGCCGGTGTCGGGTTGGGGATACGGGTGAACGGCAGGTTCGATGTCATGCAAGCAAGATATCTCGTGGCAGCCGCGCTGCGAATCCCCATCCGATATTCGGACGTCCTAGTGTTCTGTGACTGTGGTCACTTCACAT
>JBOHEL010000613.1:0-2911 GCA_050700995.1 Sciscionella sp.
CTGGTCGGCCCACTTCTCGGCGAGCTTCGTGCGGCCGGAATCCGGCGACACCACGGTGATCTTCTCGTCGCCGTAGATATCGCCGACATACTTCGAGAGCACCTTCTGGGCGCGCATGTGGTCGACAGGGCCGTCGAAGAACCCCATGATCTGGTCGGTGTGCAGGTCCACCGTGATCAACCGGTCGGCGCCTGCCGTCTTGAACAGGTCGGCGATCAGCCGCGCTGAGATCGGCTCCCTGCCCTTGTGCTTCTTGTCCTGCCGCGCGTACGGGTAGAACGGCATCACCACGGTGATGCGCTTGGCGGAGCCGCGCTTGAGCGCGTCCACCATGATCAACTGCTCCATCACCCACTTGTTGATGGGCTCGCAGTGACTCTGGATGACGAAGGCGTCACAGCCACGCACCGACTCCTTGAAGCGGACGAAGATCTCGCCGTTGGCGAAGTCGTAGGCATCCTGCGGCGTGATGGTGACGTTCAGGTTCTTCGCCACCTCCTCCGCCAGCTCCAGGTGCGCGCGGCCGGAGAAGAGCATCAGGTTCTTCTGCGGGGTGCCGTACTTCGGGCTCATGACTGGGACCCCTTCTGATCTTCGGGCTCGATTTTGCTCTCGGACTTCGATGCGCGGTCTGCGGCGTCGGCCGCCGCGGTGTTCGGGCGTCGCCGGGCAACCCAGCCTTCGATATTGCGCTGCGGGCCGCCAGAAACGGCCAGCGCCCCTGACGGCACGTCCTGACGGAGCACGCTGCCCGCTCCGGAGTACGCACCGTCGCCGACCGTAATGGGTGCGACGAACATATTGTCCGAGCCGGTGCGGCAGTGGGAGCCCACCACGGTGCGGTGCTTGCTCACCCCGTCGTAGTTCACGGTCACGCTGGCCGCCCCGATATTGGAGTAATCCCCGATGGTGGCGTCCCCGATGTAGGAGAGGTGCGGCACCTTGCTGCCGGTACCGATCTGGGAGTTCTTCACCTCGACGAAGGTGCCGATCTTGCCCTTGGCACCCAGTTCGGCGCCAGGCCGCAGGTAGGCGAACGGCCCGACGCTGGCGCCCGCACCGATGGCTGCATCCGAACCGTGGGTGCGGATCACCTTGGCGCCCGGGCCGACCCGCACCGCCGAAAGCGTTGTGTCGGGCCCGATGATCGCGCCTTCGCCAACGGTGGTTCCCTCGCGCAGTTGCACACCGGGTTCCAGCACCACATCGCGGGCCAACCGGACATCGGCGTCCAACCACGTCGTCGCCGGGTCGATGATGGTCACGCCCTCGCGCATCCACTGTTCGGTCAGCCTGCGGTTGTATTCCGCGCCGAGTCGTGCGAGCTGTACTCGGTCGTTGACGCCCTCAACGAGCCAGGGGTCAGCGGCGACCAGCGCACCGACCCGACCGCCTGCCGCGCGGGCGATGGCGAGCACATCGGTCAGGTATCGCTCGCCCTGCGCGTTGCCCGACGAGAGCGCCTCGAGCGCGCGTGCGAGCATCTGCGCGTCGAAGGCGTACACCCCGGAGTTGATCTCGTCGATACCCCGCTGCTCGGGCGTGGCATCGGACTCCTCGACGATCCCGGTGACCGTGCCGCGGCCGTCGCGGATCATCCTCCCGTATCCGGTCGGGTCGGGCACCACGGCGGAGAGCACCGTGACCGCGTCGCCGCGCTCGTGGTGCTCGGCCAGCAGCGCGGCAAGCGTCGTGGAGTCCAGCAGCGGTACGTCGCCGTAAGTCACCAGCACGGTGCCGGACAGACCCGAGGGCAGTTGGGCAAGCGCGCAGGACACCGCATGGCCGGTACCGAGCTGGCGCTCCTGCACGCAACTGGTGACAGGCCTGCCGAGTGCCTTGGCAACCCTGTCGACGTCCTCGGCCACCGCCGCCCTGCCGTGACCGACCACCGTCGAGAGGTGCGTGGGGTCGATTCCGGCGGCTGCCCGCACGGCATGCTCGATCAGCGTGCGCCCAGCCATTCGGTGCAACACCTTCGGCGTGCCCGACCGCATCCTTGTGCCCTCGCCCGCGGCGAGCACGATGGCGCTGATCTGCGCGCAGGTATGGCGGTTGGAGACCGGCTGACTGGATACTGCGTCGCTCACGACGGGGAATCCTACGGTGTGTCTGGCAGCACCCACGTGCCGCCGTCGTCCGTGAGCTCATCGTCGCCTGCGTGGGGGATCTCCGACTCTGTGGAGGTGCCCTGCGTAGCCGAGTCACTACTCGCGACCTGATTTCCGCCGCGTCGTTTCGCCAGGTACATAGCGGCATCGGCGCGGGCGAGCGCGGCACTTGTCGCTTCGTGGGCCGCCATGGTGACGGTGCCGACCGACAGCGTTACGCCGTGCGACAACGCGGCAGGCAACTCGGCGACGGCGTCCACCGCGCGCTGCAAGGCCGCCGACGCTGGTGTCAGTGGGGCACCGGGAAGCAGCACCACGAACTCGTCGCCGCCGTAGCGCGCCACGAGGTCGTCGCCACGCAGCGTGTCCCGCACCGTGCTGGCGATCACCCGCAGCACGTCGTCCCCATCGGCGTGCGAGCTGCGGTCGTTGACCCCTTTGAACCCGTCGAGGTCGATCAGTGCGATCGACAGCGGCTGCGCGGAGGGCATCGCCGTCAGCGCTTCCAGCCGCTCGTCGAGCGCGCGGCGATTAGGCAGGCCGGTCAGTGGATCCTGCATCGCCTGCTTGGTGACCGCGCCGTGTTCGCGGGAGAGTCGCTCATGCTCGCGCCGGGCGGCCAGTGAGGAGATCTGTGAACTGCGCCGATTCCACAACTCCGACTCAAGCTCGGCGACGTAGAGTTCCAGGGCATTGGTGGTCTGGTCGCTGGCTTCCGGCCCACACAACCGGGCGTACTCGCGTGACAGGGCGAGCCGCAGCGTGCGCTCGGTACGATCGTCGGCCAGCCTGTCGCGGGT
>JBOHEL010000614.1:0-2909 GCA_050700995.1 Sciscionella sp.
TCCCTTCGCCAGCGACTCGGACAGGTGCGCGCTGCCTCCCACCCTCGGTGGATAGAAGTTGTTGACCACGGCGATCCTCATGCCGGTCCCGCCGCGAAGTACTCAATGCGAACCTCGGTGGTATCGTCGGAGGCGTCGAGGTGAACCACCCCGACGGGGCGGGCAGGCACGCCCGCGACAACGGTGGCAGCGGGCACATCCCTGGTGACCACCGCACCGGCGGCGACCACCGCGGCGTCCCCGATGGACACTCCCATCAGCACAACGGCGTTCGCACCGAGGAAAACCCGGTTTCCGATCGACACCGGTGCCCGATCCACATCCGGGTGGGCGCGCCCGGAAACGCAGCGGCGGACGGTGTTGTGCGTGTAGATCTGCACGCCGCAACTCACGTCACAACCGGTGCCGATTCGCAACCCGCCCGTCCCGTCGATGACGGTGAAGGCCCCGATCCAGGTGCCTTCACCGATCTCCGGATTCCCGATCAGCCAGGCGTGCGGGTTGTAGCCGTTCTCGGGCAGGCCGCGTTCCGGCGGTCGCGCTGTCACCGGACGCCGGGCGCGGTCGCCTCGACCAGCGCGCGCATGCCTTCCGCCACGGTGATACTCGGCTCCCAGCCGAGGACCTCCCTGGCCCTGGTAATGTCCGCAGCCCTGCGAGATACCAGCACATCGCGCGGGTTGAACCGCGGCTGCACATCAACGCCGACGGCGTCGATCAGCATCTTGGCGAGATCGGCTATCGAGGTGTCCACACCGGTACCGATGTTGATCGGCACGTTGCCCTGCTCGCATTCCAGCGCGAGCACCACCGACCTGGCGAGATCCGCGACGTGCACGAAATCCATCGACTGCTCGCCCTTGCCGTCGATCACCGGTGGCTTGCCGGCACGTAGCCGCTCGACGAAGTGGTTGATGACCGACGTGTAGTACGCCTCGACCTTCTGCCCTGGGCCGTAGACATTGAAAAACCTCAGCGCGTTCCATGACAGTCCCTTGTGGCGCTGGTAGAAGCCGAGCAGATCCTCGCCCGCGCGCTTGGAAATGCAGTACGGGGTGAGCGGCCGCAGCGTGTCGTCCTCCTGCATCGGCAGCCGCTCCGGCTCCCCGTACACCGATGCGGAGGAGGCGAACACCAGCCGCCGCACGCCCTCGTCGGCGGCAGCGGCGAATACGTTGTGGTTGCCGGTCATGTTGATATCGATGGACTCGTGCGGGTCCGCGACCGACTTGTTGATCGACACCGTAGCGAAGTGGATCACGTGGGTGCAGCCGCGCATGGCCTCTCGCACGGCTCCGCCGTAGCGCACGTCCTTCTCAAGCAGCTCGACATTACCGCCCGCTACCCATGAGTTCAGCCGGTCGCGATTGCCTCGGGTCATGTTGTCGAACGCCCGGACCCGGTAGCCACGCTCCAGCAGTAACGGCATCACGTGGCTGGCGATGAAGCCGCCGGCGCCGGTGAACAGCACGGTATTCTCGGACATGGAGTTCCCGCTCCTTGGTTGAGTGTTCAAGCCAGCTCGGTCACGACCTCGCGGACCGCATCGGCGACCAGCTCGACCTGCTCGTCGGTGAGGTTGGCGTGCATCGGGATCGCGAGGTGACGCGCGAAGGCGTCCGCGGAGGCCGGGCAGGCGTCGGTTTGGCCATACAGCGGCTGCAGGTGCGAGGCGTAGGTGCCGAAAGTGCACTGCACGCCCCGCGCACGCAGCCGCAGCGCCACCTCGTCCCTGCTGATCCCCGCCGCCACCGTCACCAGGTAGGACTGCCACGGGTGCTCCCGATCCGGCAACGCGACCGGCGTGCTCACACCGGCGATGTCAGCGAGCGCCTCCTGGTAGCGCTTCGCCACCGAACGCCTCGCGGCGAGCAGATCGGTCAGCCGGTCGAGCTGCACGGACATGATCGCAGCCTGGACCTCGGACATCCGGTAGTTGTAACCCAGCTCGTCGAAGCTCGCGACCACAAGGCCCGCGCTGCCCTCCCGGTTGATCGCAGGCTCGATGCCGTACGTGTGCAGCTTACGCGCGTGCGCGATGATCTCCTCGTTGTCGGAGCTCAGCGCACCGCCCTCGCCCGCGGTGATGCCCTTGCGACCGTGGAAGCTGAACGCCGCGACATCGGCAAGGCTGCCTGCCGCGCATCCCTGGTAGGTGGCGCCCGCGGCACAGGCGGCGTCCTCGACCAGCAGTAACTTGTGCCGCCGCGCGATGGCCCGGAGTTCCGCGTAGTCAGCGGGCTGACCCGCCACGTCCACCGCCAGGATCGCGGTCGTGCGCGGCGTGATCGCGGCCTCGACCGCCGCAGGGTCGACCGTCCAGATGTCCGGACGGACGTCGGCGAATACCGGCGTCGCCCGTGCCCAGAGCACCGCGTGGCCGGTCGCGGGAAAGGTGTAGTCGCCCACGATCACCTCGTCGCCGGGTTCGACACCAGCCGTGAGCAGCGCGAGGTGCAGCGCGGCGCCGCAGTTCGTCGTCGCCAGCGCGGCGCGTGTGCCTGCGATGGATGCGAAGCGCTCCTCGAACTTCTGGCACATCGGTCCGGCGCCTGACATCCAGCCGGAGGCGAGCACCTCGGCGACCGCCGCGAGCTCCGCTTCACCGACGGTAGGCTGGCCGAGGGCAATGCTGTCTGACATACCTCTCCCGTGAACTGGACCTGCGGAGTGTATCGAGCGCCAAGCAGGGAAGACGTCGGCCCACACCGTATTGTCGATCGCGCGCGATCCGTTCACTCGCCGTTGTCCACACTGGAGGCTCAGACATGCGCACGGTGGCAGTCATCGGCGGCGGCATACTCGGGCTGGCGGTCGCTCGGGAGCTGACCGCCCGCGGTGATCGGGTGACCGTGCTGGAGAAGGAGGGCCGCTGGGCGGCGCACCAAACCGGCCACAATTCCAATGTC
>JBOHEL010000615.1:0-2902 GCA_050700995.1 Sciscionella sp.
ATCGCGGTGCGTGAACAGTTCCGGTTCGCGCTGGTAAGGGTCGTCCATGGCGAGCGGCAGCAGTTCTGTCTCGTGGTCTCTCGGCTGTGGCATCGGGCGGCCCGCAGGGCGGTCACCTGGTCGCGCGGGTGGGCGCTGGGGACCGCCGGGGCCTTGCCCGGATGCGGCGAGCGGGCTGTTCTCGAAACGGTGCCTGCTGGGTGGCCCAGGTGGGCGGTTGCCGCCCGGGGCCCCTCCCCAACCCCTGCCTGACGGTTCGTCGGCATCCCATTGCGGTCGCCACATGCCGGTGGACTCACCGGCACCCTGCGGCTTCCCGCTCGCGTCGGGGTCGCCACCGGTTGGCCAGGCGGGTTCGTTTCCGGTTGGCCAGGCGGGTTCGTTTCCGGTTGGCCAGGCGTGGTCGTTCTCGGTCGGCCAAGTAGGGCCGCCGCCGTGCGGGCGCCGATGACTGTCGTCGTTCACGGAAGAACCTCCCAGGGCGGCGGGTCGCACCATGCCACCGCTCTGCTGTTCGCTGCCGCGTGTCGGGGGTACGGCAGCCCGGTATCAGGGGCCGTCACTGGCCCGCTGTTCTCCTGCCTTGCCTACGGGTGGTGGTGAGTTCACCCGTCCCCAGGACGTATGACTGCACCAGGTGGTTCCAGCCGCAGCTACGGCAAACCTCCACGACGTACACGGTGAAGTCGGCGTGAAGCGCTGCCATGGTGGCCAACTCGTCCGGCGTGCGGGCAGAGCCGGAGGCCTTGCCGAGCGAGTCCCCATAGACCCAGCTCACCAGCGCCAACTGCTCTTTGCGGCACACCGGGCAGGTCACGTCACTCGGCCTACCGTGGAACTTCGCTGCCCGCAGCAGGTACGGGTTGACGTCGCAGACCTCCCCGGTCGGGGTCAGTCCGGCATGGACCTTCGCGAGCAGCGCCCTTCGCTGCAACGCGTAGTCCACGACCTGCCGTTGAGTCCGCACGAGGAACAGGGTACGTGGCGATGTTGAGAGTTGGCTGCCCCATTCGGCGCACGACCCCGTCGAAGCGCGGTGTGGCGATCGACATACCCGCCACGTCTACATCGCGATGTATCGGAGCGATATAGTGGGCACACCGGCCCGACCGATGGTAGCGAGGTGTGACGTGCTTGAGTTCGCTGTGCTCGGGTTGCTGCACGAAGCACCCATGCACGGCTATGAGCTGCGCAAACGCCTCTACGACTTGCTGGGACCCTTCCGGGCGTTCTCCTACGGTTCGCTGTACCCGACATTACGGCGGCTGCTGCGAGCCGGCCTCATCGTCGAGGAGGCCGACGAGGACGACGGATTGCGGCCGAGGGTTCGCAAAGCTCGCCGGGTGTACAAACTCACTGCCGAAGGCAAGGAGCGCTTTGCTGAACTGCTCGCCGATGCCGGCCCGCAGACCTGGGACGACGACGGTTTCGGGGTGCACTTCGCGTTCTTCTCCCGCACCTCCTACGACGTCAGGATGCGCATCCTGGAAGGGCGTCGCAGGCGGGTCGAGGAGCGACGGGAGGGCTTGCGGGTCGCACTGTCCAAGGCGGAGCAGAAGATCGACCGGTACACCCGCGAGCTGCACCGGATGGGTCTGGAATCCAGTGAACGTGAGGTGCGTTGGCTCAACGAGTTGATCGCGACCGAACAGGCCGAGCAACGTGCGGCCGAGCAATGAGCCGGGGCCGTCCAACAAGGAAACAGTGTCCGGTAAGAACAGTAAGTGTGGAATTAGTGTGTAATGAGCTAAGGAGATCCGGCATGGGCGAACATCGCCGCAGCCTGCGGGTGGCCGTCGTCGGGGTGGGTAACTGCGCGTCGTCACTGGTGCAGGGAGTCCACTACTACCGTGATGCTGACGCGAACGCCCGGGTGCCAGGGCTGATGCACGTGCAGTTCGGTGAGTATCACGTTCGCGACATCGAATTCGTCGCAGCCTTCGACGTGGATGCCAAGAAGGTCGGCCGTGACCTGTCCGAGGCGATCGTGGCCAGCGAGAACAACACGGTCAAGATCGCTGACGTGCCGCCGCTCGGGGTGATGGTGCAGCGCGGCCACACCCATGACGGGCTCGGTCGGTTCTATCGGGACACGATCGATGAGTCGGACGAGCCGCCGGTCAACGTGGTGCGGGCGTTGCGTGACGCCGAGGTGGACGTGCTGGTCTCCTACTTGCCCGTCGGATCAGACGACGCGGACAAGTTCTATGCGCAGTGCGCGATCGACGCGAAGGTGGCGTTCGTGAACGCGCTGCCGGTGTTCATCGCCTCGGATCCGGAGTGGGCGAAGAAATTCGCCGACGCCGGGGTGCCGATCGTCGGCGACGACATCAAGTCCCAGGTCGGTGCCACCATCACGCACCGCGTGCTCGCGAAGTTGTTCGAGGACCGGGGAGTCCACCTCGACCGCACGATGCAGCTCAACGTCGGCGGCAACATGGACTTCCTGAACATGAAGGAACTTGAGCGCCTTGAGTCGAAGAAGGTTTCCAAGACACAGTCGGTGACCTCCCAGGTCGACCGCGATCTCGGCAAGCGCAACGTCCACATCGGACCCTCGGACTACGTGCCGTGGTTGGATGACCGAAAGTGGGCCTATGTGCGGCTTGAGGGGCGTGCGTTCGGCGACGTACCGCTGAACCTGGAGTACAAGCTGGAAGTGTGGGATTCCCCCAACTCCGCGGGCATCATTATCGATGCGGTGCGCGCGGCGAAGATCGCCAAGGACCGCGGCATCGGCGGGCCGATCCTTTCGGTGTCCTCCTACTTCATGAAGTCTCCCCCTGAGCAGTACTCAGACTCCAAGGCATACCAGGAGGTCGAGGACTTCATCAAGGGCTGATGCTGCGGCGGGGTTTAGGTGTCTTCAAGACACCCAAACCGGTTTGGGTGTCTTGAAGAC
>JBOHEL010000616.1:0-2901 GCA_050700995.1 Sciscionella sp.
GGATCCATCGCAAACCCTGTTCTGCCCATCCCAACATGATCGCCGGAACAGGCTGTGAGTGTCAGCGATGTGCTGAAACATCAAGTGTCAGCGATGTGCTGAACTCAGACAGACGGCTATAGCCGTCGAAAGTACTCACGGTGCGGCGGGAACCGCTGGTGCGCTGTGCCCATCCGGCTACCGGTAGCTTTCTTGAGGAAGGCGAGCACGTCGAGGGTGCTAAAGTCGCCTAGCGCGGGCTACGTGCCCTCGCCCTGTCACCGGAGAGTTCTGGTCGGCTGATTGCCACTGCCGCAGGCGCGGCAAGCCGACGCGAGGAGCGCGAACCATGACCAGTAGCCCAGCGGTGGGCCGGTGAAGCTCAAGCTGGACCTGCACGACATCTACAACCACGGCAGCGATATCGATCGTGCGCTACAGGGGATCATCGACGAGGCGGTGGCGAAGAAGGCCACCCTCGTCGAGATCATCCCCGGCAAGGGCTCCGGCCAGCTGAAGAAGCGGGTGCTGCGCTTCCTGCAACGCAAGGACATCAAGGCGCTCTACCATCGGGTGGAGAAGGACTCCAAGAACTGGGGCAGGCTGTTCGTCCACTTCCGCTGGAAGTAGTGACCGGCGGCATTGACCTTGAGCAGGGTATCGTGATGTCAGCGGCCCATAAGTCCGACAGGTTCAGTCCAGGTAGTCGCGTAGGACCTGGGAGCGGGACGGGTGGCGCAGCTTGGACATCGTCTTGGACTCGATCTGCCGGATGCGCTCGCGGGTGACGCCGTACACCTGACCGATCTCGTCGAGCGTGCGCGGCTGGCCGTCGGTGAGCCCGAAGCGCAGCCGCACCACGCCGGCTTCCCGCTCCGAGAGCGTGGCCAGCACGGACTGCAGCTGGTCCTGTAGCAGCGTGAACGACACTGCATCGACCGCGACAACGGCCTCGGAGTCCTCGATGAAGTCACCGAGCTGGCTGTCGCCCTCGTCGCCGATGGTCTGATCGAGGCTGATCGGCTCCCTGGCGTACTGCTGGATCTCCAGCACCTTCTCCGGGGAGATGTCCATCTCCTTCGCGAGCTCCTCAGGAGTGGGCTCGCGGCCGAGGTCCTGCAGCAACTCGCGCTGTATCCGGCCGAGCTTGTTGATCACCTCGACCATGTGCACCGGGATGCGAATGGTGCGGGCCTGATCGGCCATGGCGCGGGTGATGGCCTGCCGGATCCACCAGGTGGCGTACGTGGAGAACTTGTAGCCCTTGGTGTAGTCGAACTTCTCGACCGCGCGGATCAGGCCGAGGTTGCCCTCCTGGATCAAGTCGAGGAAGGCCATACCGCGACCGGTGTAGCGCTTGGCAAGGCTGACCACGAGCCGGAGGTTCGCCTCAAGCAGGTGGTTCTTGGCGCGCTCGCCGTCCCGCACGATCCACTTGAGGTCGCGGCGCATCTGGGTGGCCAACTTCTCGCCATCCTCCTCGACCTTGCGCACCCGCTCGGCGCCGTAGAGCCCCGCCTCGATCCGCTTGGCGAGCTCGACCTCTTCCTCGGCGTTGAGCAGGGCCACCTTGCCGATCTGCTTGAGGTAGGCGCGCACCGAGTCGGCGGAGGCGGTGAGCTCGGCATCCTTGCGAGCCTGCCGCAGTGCCTCGGACTCCTCCTCGTCCCAGACGAAATCGCCGTCCTTGCTCGGCGGGGTCTCCTCGGCTTCCTCCTCCTCGACCGGGGTGTCGAGGACGACATCGACAGCCTCGAGGTCTTCGGCATCGGGCGATGGCATGTCCTTACCGCCATCCGCCTTCGAGTCCTTCCCGGCCGCCGCCTTCTTACCGGAAGCCTGCTTGGTGGCTGACGGCTTGGTGGCGGACGGCTTCTTCGCCTGCGACGACGTCTTCCCGCTCGAAGCCGGCTTGCTGGCCGCCGTCGGTGTCTTCTCCTCGGCATCCGCAGGCTCTGCTGCTGCGGCGGTGCTGCTGGAGCGTCGGGTTGCGGTATTTGCGGCTGCCACGTAGGACCTTTCGCGACGATCGATCACGGCCGGCCGACGCGCGGACTTCGGCGGCCAGAGTTCGGAGTTGCCCTGCCGGCAGTGAGTCGCCTCGGTGACCTCCGCCGTGGGTGCTGTGTTCCATTGTAACGGCGTTGTCCCGCTCGTCGCTAAGACCGGTTACTAGCAAGTTGCAAAGCGTGCGGTGCCCTAGCGTGCGAGACCACGCGCAGCAGCGTTCGCGGCACCCACGATACCCGCGTTGTTCTGCAACGATGCCGGAACCACGGTGGTGCGAGTCTCCAGCAGTGGCAGCCATTTTTCGGCTTTCCTGCTGACCCCACCGCCCGCGATGATCAGGTCGGGCCAGATCAGATCCTCCAAAGTGCGCAAGTAGGTCGAGACGTGGTGTGCCCACTTCTCGTAGGACCACCCATGGTGTTCCTTGGCCGAGGCAGCGGCGTGCTTCTCCGCGTCGTGACCATCCACCTCCAGATGGCCGAATTCGGTGTTCGGCACCAGCTTGCCGTCGAGGAACAGCGCGCTGCCGATGCCGGTACCGAAGGTCAACAGCACCACAACGCCCTGCACCGACGCCCCGGCGCCGTGATTGATCTCCGCGAGGCCTGCGGCGTCCGCGTCGTTGAGCACCACGACGTCCTCTGGCCTGCGGCCCAGCCGTTCCGCGAACAGCCGTTTGGCATCAATCCCTTTCCAGCGCGCGTCCACATTCGCGGCGGTGAGAGCGGTGCCCGACTTGAGCACGCACGGCAGGGTGATGCCTATCGGGCCGTCCCAAGAGAAGTGCCCGACGATGTCGGCCACCACCGCGGCCACCGCATCCGGTTCCGACGGCTGCGGGGTAGCGATCTTGAAGCGGTCCTCTGCCAACTGGCCGGTGCTGAGATCGACCGGTGCCCCCTTGATGCCGGA
>JBOHEL010000617.1:0-2897 GCA_050700995.1 Sciscionella sp.
GTTTCGGCGCCGAAACGCGGCACGGAGAGTGATGCGTTGGTGGGCTGAGGTCGCGGCGTGGCTCAACCCTCGCCCGACGCGGCGAGGAATTCCTCGAACGTGCCACCGGCGACGGCATGCTCCGGCGCGAGGTTGCCGCCCCGCGTGAAGCCGCGATAAGCCTTGCCGGGCAACCGGATCGGCACAAGCAGCCTGCGACGCCCGCTGGCGCGCAGGTAGCTCTCCGCCAGCTCACGGCAGGTGCGCACCTGGGGCCCACCGATATCGGGTACCCGCCCCGGCGGCTGGCCGTCGGTGAGCTCGACCAGCCGTCGAGCCACCTCCGCCACGGCGATCGGCTGGATGCTGATTCCCTCAGGAACCAGCATCACAACAGGCGGGGCGGACAGCACCTTGACGATAGCCCGCACCAGATCGTGGAACTGGGTGGCGCGCAGGATGGTGTACGGCAGGCCGGAATCCTGGATGAGCCGCTCGACGGCCAGCTTCGACTGGTAGTAACCGAAGGGGATCCGATCGACGCCGACGATGGAGATGTAGATCAGGTGGAGGATCCCGGCGCGCTTGGACGAGGCGAGGAGGTTGCGGGCGGCCTCGACATCCCCACGACCGGTGGCGCAATGGATGATCGTGTCCACCCCGGCGACCGCGCTGTCGATGGCGGTACCTCGGCGGAGATCGCCGGTGAGCCACGTGAACGGCTTGCGTTCCGGCGGTTTCGGGCGGCGGCTGAGCACCCTGACCTCGTGGCCGCGGTCGAGAAGTCGACGCACCACGTCGCTGCCCAATGTCCCGGTACCTCCGGTGACCAGAATCGGTTGAGCCACGAATTCCCTCCCTCTCGGATGCGGCGCCGTCGAGAAATCGGCAGCGGGTCAGCGCTCGCGGCCGCGCGGCTTGAGCGGCAGGCTCGGCAGCGGCGGTGCCGACAGCCGGTCGCCGTAGTAGCCGTGCACCGTGCCGAACCGCCCGCCCGTCATCCAGTCCTGCCTGGCAGCCGCGATCTCCTCGCCGCTGCGGCCGATGAAGTTCCACCACATCACGATCTTCTCGCCGAACGGCTCGCCGCCGAGTAGCAGCATCCTGCCGGCTGAATCCGCGCGCAGTCGCAGATCCGTTCGACCACAGCCGAGGTAAAGCAGCGAGCCAGTAGACAACGCCACGCCGTCGACTTCGATGTCGCCCGATGCCGCGAGCGCCGCGTATTCGAAGTCGGGTTCGAGTGGCAGCAGCGCGTCTGCGCCCGCGGTGAGGGCGAGATCTGCACCGACGAGCGGCGAGTAGGCCACACCTGGGGATCTGGCACCATCCAACTCGCCCATGATGACGGTGGCACGCAGGCCAGGCTCGTCGAGTATCGGCAGTGCGCCGTGGAATTCAAAGTGCGGGTCGATGCCCCGTGAGCCGTCGGGTAGCGCGACCCACAGCTGCGCACCGTGCAGCAGCGGTGCGTGCTCGCGGGGCGATTCCTCGGAGTGGGCGATGGCGCGCCCCGCGGTCATCAGCCCCAGCTCTCCCGGCCGTAGCGTCCGCAGGCTACCGAGGCTGTCCCGGTGCAGTACCTCGCCGTCGAGCAGCCAGCTCACGGTCTGCAGCCCGGTGTGCGGGTGGGGCGGCACCTGCATTCCCGGTTGTGACGCGATGTTATCCGGCCCGTAGTGGTCGACGAAGCACCACGCACCGACCATGCGGCGCCCCATGGTTGGCAGCAGCCTGCGAACCCGGGTGCTCTCGCCGAGCATGACCTCGCGCCCCGCGGTGAGCTCACGGACGGGTGCCGGGGTCACCGTGGCACGCCCGCCGCACATCGACAGCTGGGGTCGTACGTCGAGATTGCTCATAGCGTCACAGTACGACCCCGGCGCGCGGTGCCCGCGGCTCGCATCGCCGCTGGAACGCCTGCGGCGCGCGGGTCGTTGGTGAGGACATGGATGACCGGAATGTGGATCCGCGCGCGGTGGCCTCAGATCTGCTGGCCGCGGAGCGGTCCAAAGCGATGGCGAGGGTGGCGTCGTTGACCGGACAATTCACTGGCATCGTCGAGTCGTCCGGTTCGAACGCCAGCGACGACGAGCACGATCCCGAGGGGCAGACGATCGCGTTCGAGCGGGCGCAGGTAGATGCCCTGCTCGCGTTGGCTCGAGGTGAGCTGGCGGCATTGGACCGGGCGGAGCAGCGGCTGCGCGACGGTTCCTACGGCAGATGCGAGCGTTGCGGGCGGGAGATTGCCGCGCCGCGGCTACTGGCGCTCCCGGCGGCGAGCACCTGCATCCACTGTGCGGTCGCGGCCGGAGGCTGAGGAGATAGTCCCTGGCCAGCAGTGCCTGAGGCGACTGCAGTGGAAATGTCTCAGCCGAGGTTACGGGGCATCCCCAGTGGTCAGCTCGCCAGGCAGCACCAATGTCGGCCCATCAAGCTGGCTGTCCGGCAAGACATCTCCGAGCGCCAGGATAGTGCCGCTCGCCTGCGAGCTGCCCGACCGGTTCAGATGACCACGGCTGAGAACCTGGCGACTCGCGACCATGCGCTGCCATTCCGCGAGGATAGTGCGCAGCACGCGCCAGCCGTCGGTGAAGGTCTTCAGGTTGGTCTCACCGAAGATGCGTTGTCGCTCGACGCTTGGGACCTCTGCGATACGTAGACCAGCTGTGGCGACGCGGCAGTTGAGTACGGTTTCGATCTCGAACCCATCGCCCCACGGCATGCGGCCAGGAGACGGCGTTGCGTCGACAGGAGGTAGCTGCAGTAACGGGATGATATCGCGCCAAAACGCATTGTAGCCATAGCATAGATCGCTAAATTCCGTTCCGAACAGCACGTTCGTCAAACCGTTCAGGAACCCGTTCCCCGCCCGCCGTAGCGGCGTGATGTCGTCGCTGCCGCCGTTCGGGTGAAAC
>JBOHEL010000618.1:0-2897 GCA_050700995.1 Sciscionella sp.
GGGAGGTTTTTCCGGTTGCCGGTTGCGATGTGTCAGGGCCGGATGTTCTCCAGGTCCTCGAGCAGGCTGGGGTGCGTCGGGTCCCAGCCGAGTGCCTCGCGGGTGCGAGCGCTGGTGGAGGGTTGGTCGGTGGCGAAGATCGGGCCGAGGGGCCCGTAGGTCTCCTCTGGTACGGACCCTGCCGGTAGGCCGAGGCGCCGGCCGATGACTTCGGCGATGTCACGGACCCTGTCGCCTTCGTCGGCGACGGCGTGCCAGGACGTTCCGGCTGGTGCGGATTCCAGGGCAAGGCGAAAGAGCACAGCTGCGTCGAGGGCGTGTACGGCCGGCCACCGCTGGTCGCCGTGGCTGGGGTAGCCGACGATGCCGGTCTGTCGGGCGATGTTGGTCAGCAGGCCAGCGAACCCGCCGTTGCCGTGGTTGTGGACGGTCCGGGGCAGCCGGACGGCCGAGCTCCTGACCCCGCGGGTGGCGAGGTCGATGACCGCCGTCACCGAGCGGGCGCGCCCGCCCACGGGGCCGTCGGTCGATACCGGGTCGTCTTCGGTGGACGCGCGTCCAGGCACGTACGGCGTGCCCGAGACCGTCACCAGGGGGCGATCGGTGCCGACCAGGGCACCCCCGAGAGTGGCGAGCGCAGCGCTCTCCTCGGCGACGGCCTGTGTCAGCGCCTCGGGACTGCTGAAGTCGTTGGCGAACGCGAGGTGGATGACGCCCTCGGCCTCGGCCGCTCCGGCGCGCAGCACGTCGAGGTTGCTCAGCGCTCCCCGGAGGTGTTCGGCGCCCGCAGCGGCGAGCGCCTCGGCCGAGGCGTCGGAGCGGGCGAGTGCGATGACGGTGTGCCCGTGGCCGAGCAGTTCGGCCACGACCGCCGAGCCGACCAAACCGGTGCCACCGGTGACGAAGACGCGCATGGTGCTCTCCTGAAAAGTGATGGGACCTTTGTCTCATCACGGTAGCACGTGATGGGACAACAGTCCCATCACCTAGGATGCAGCCATGGCGCGGTGGAAGCCCGGAGCGCGCGAGCGGATCGTTCTCGCTGCCGTCGACCTGTTCACCGAGCAGGGCTACGACGAGACGACGGTCGCCCAGATCGTTGAGCGCGCCGGGGTCACCAAGAGCACCTTCTTCCGGTACTTCCCCGACAAGCGTGAGGTACTCGCGGCCGGGCAGGAGACGCTGAGCCGGCTGCTCGCGGAGGGGATCGCTGGAGCACCACGCGACGCGAGTCCGCTTGAGATGGTTGGCGCCGGGCTCGTGCAGGTCTCAGGAGCAATGGGGCCGATGAACCGTGAGCTCGCCCCGCGCCTGGAAGCGGCCGTGGCTGCCAACGCCGAGCTCCAGGAGCGCAACGCCTTGAAGACGGTCGGACTGGCGGCGGCGATGACCGAAGCGCTGGTCGAACGAGGTGTTGTCGACCCCACGGCCCACCTAGCGGCCGAACTGGGCGTACTGGCCTTCAAACGCGGCTTCGCCGAATGGTCACAGGCCGACCCCGAGCGCGGAGACGACCTGGCCAACTACGCCCTGGCTGCGCTCGAGGAACTGCGCAAGGCGACCGGCACCCTTGGTTGACCCCCCACGCCTGCGAGCTCCGACGCGTCACCACACAAGTGGTCCGGATGTTCGACCAACGACTCCACTGCATCCATCTCGGCAGATCCGGACGTCGGACGCGCGGCGCAATGACGCACCTCTAGGGAGCACGCGGATCGGGGCGTGTCTGGATGGATGCAGCGTTCACGGCCCGGCCGATGTGGGTGCTCCGCGAGTGCGCGATAAACGCGGGGCCGATGCGGGGAAGTGATACACGCCGAGACCAGGCGGATCGCTGTGGAGGAGGACGGCCGAGTCGCGTGGTGGTCGATCGCCGAGCCTCGGTGCGTCGTAGCCTTGCCCCATGGCGGAGCCAGCGCGGTGGTGGGACATGCGCCCAGCCCAAAGCAGGCAAGCGAAGACCTACACATGTCCGATCTGTCACGGCTTGTTGTTGGCGATGAACCCCAACACTCTGCTGTCTCCGGAGGGCGACCGGGATCGTCGCCGTCACGCGCATACCCAATGCGTGGCCAAGCAGCGGAAGGCCGGCCAGTTGTTGACCAAAGCGGAGTGGAAACGGACGTGCCGACCGCCAGGATCGGCGAGACGGTCGTGGTGGCGCCGACTGTTCGGCTCGCACCCTTCGGGTCAGAGCGGCGCGAGCTAACTCCCGGCGTCAAACGGGCTCATCCCATTCGAGGTACGCCACTGCTGATCGAGTCGATGAGCTTGACCATCAGGTCGCGGCCACGAGCCCGGTTCTCCTCGCGGTAGGCGGCGATCATCGGTTGGTAGACGCCCCAGGTTGCTTCGACCTCGACGTGCGCATCGGCGGCGAACAACGTGGCGAGTCGGTCCTTCTGCTTGTCGGTGAGTAGTCCGGCGCCGGTGTGCAGGGTTCGTCGGGCGGAGTAGAGCGGATCGCCCTTGCGGCCCCTTCCGTCGCGGGTCGCGAGCTGGACGCGGCGGCGGCACCGGTCGAGTGCGTCGCCGGCCAGGCGGACCACGTGGAAGGGATCCATGACCGCGGTCGCGGCGGGGAGTTCCTCGGTGGTGGCGGTCTTGAAGCCGGTGAACCCGTCCATCGCGACTACCTCCACGGCGTCGCGCCATGCGTCGGGCTGCTGGCTGAGCCAGGTCTTGAACGCCTGCTTGGAGCGGCCCTCGACCATGTCGAGCAGCCGCGCCGGGCCGGTGGCGTCACGGATTCCGGTCAGCTCGATGACCTTCACGCCGTCGAACGGTGCTCGTCGTCGATCAGGACGCGCTTGCCTTCGGCCAGGACGGCGTCGTTAGCGGTGTCCCAGGCGACGCCGAGTCCTTCGGCGACCCTGGCGACGGTCAGGTGCTGGACG
>JBOHEL010000619.1:0-2896 GCA_050700995.1 Sciscionella sp.
CGTTCGAGCTGCGGCGCGGTTTGCAGTGGGAGCAGAGCCGCCTGTCACATCAATTGAGGCGAATGGAGCACCGCGGCCTCGTCGGCCGTGAGGGGTGCACCGACGACGGCCGCGGAGCCTTCATCGTGCTCACCGATGCGGGTCGGCGCGCCATCGAAGCCGCCGCGCCCGGTCACGTCGATGCAGTCCGGAGGCTGTTCTTCGACGGGCTCGCCCAGGACCAGATCACCATGCTCGGGCAGTTAGCCACCCAAGTGCTCGATCGGCTCGGCGAATCCACCGAAGTCGTCCCCTGACGACGATCGCCAGCGGCGCTCCGCTGTCGTTGTTCCGCTCGGCGCGCAGCGCTCCCCCGGCTCTCCGGTGCCTCGTCCTGATGTCACTGTTTGTGAGGTCCGCGGAAGGACTGTTGCCGCGCGCGTACGTGCCAGAGATGGCAACTTCTCGTCCAAGTTGCCGTCTGTGGCACCTGCGTAACAGATCCAGCCCCTCCTTCCGAGGCAGGAGGGGCTGCTGTGACGAGCGACCTTGCCGAGGCGCTGCCCGAAGACCCGCTGTCGTGATCGACCGTGTCGACGGCAATTTACAATCGACTCGTCGCAAACTGACGACCGCGTACACGTGCTGCTTTCACTCGCTCAGGGGTGTAAGGGTGCGGGCGCCTCCCGGTTGGTCAGGCCTTCGGCGGCCATCTGGGCGATCCGGAGTTCCTGCGGGTGAGCTGGTCACGCGGCGGTCTGGAATCAAGGCTCGACGACAGTGACGGTCGTAACATCGACCCGGTAACAGATCGCGAGATTAAAGGAGCCACCCGATGGCACGCGTCAACGTCAGCGACGACAACGGCACCGCAGTCGAGCTTTATTACGAGGACCGTGGTTCGGGACAGCCTGTGATCCTCATCCACGGCTGGCCGCTGTCCGGTCGCTCCTGGGAGCATCAGGTTCCCGCACTGGTCGAGGACGGATACCGCGTGATCACCTACGACCGCCGCGGATTCGGCGCCTCGTCGCAGCCCTGGGACGGCTACGACTACGACACTTTCGCCGCCGACCTGCACAAACTCATCGAACACCTCGACCTGAGCGGCGTGACCCTCATCGGGTTCTCGATGGGCGGCGGCGAGGTCGCCCGCTACGTCGGCCGGTACGGCACCGAGCGCGTTGCCAAGGCCGTGTTCGCTTCCGCCGTTCCGCCATACCTGTACAAGTCCGCCGACAACCCTGAGGGTGGCATCGACGACGCCACCCTCACCGGCTTCCATGACGGCATCCGAGCCGACCGCGTCGCCTTCGTCGACCAGTTCGTCACGAACTTCTTCTCGGTCCGCGGCAGCACCGACCTGGTCAGCGAACCGCTACGGCGCTACAACGCCGCGATCGCCGCAGCCGCTTCCCCGAAAGGCACCCTCGACTGCACGACGGCGTTCACTAAGACCGACTTCCGCGGCGACCTCGAAGGATTCACCATTCCGACCCTCGTCATCCACGGCGACTCCGACGCGATCGTGCCCTTCGAAGTCAGCGGCCGGCGCACCGCCGAAGCCATTGATGGCAGCAAACTGGTCCTGGTCCCCGACGCTCCCCACGGATTGAACGTCACCCACGCCCAGACTTTCAACGCCGAAATTCTGGCATTTCTACGCGGTTAACCGATGAGGCCATGTCGTACGCTGCAATTGTGGGCAACATCGGCGCAGTAGGGCTTGTCTTGCACCCGAAACGGGACTGCGGCACTGCCGTTAAACACGTGACACGCTGGGCAGCGTCGCGCGGCGTGGGTGTATTTGGTGTTGCCGGCGAGCTGGACGGAGTGATGGGAGTACGGCTCCTCGAGCAGCACCGGCTCGCGGAGCACGTCGACCTGTTGGTCAGCCTCGGCGGGGATGGAACCATGCTCCGCACGCTCCGGCTGGCGTATCACCACCAGGTTCCGGTCCTGGGCGTCAACCTGGGCAAGTTCGGGTTCCTCGCCGAGATCGAGGTTCCGGACCTTGACGAGGCACTGTGTTCCATCGCTGAGGACCGCTTTGAGGTGGAGTCGCGGGTGGCGATCGAAGCCGTGGTGGGCGACACCGTCCGCGTCGCCTTCAACGACATCGCGCTGGTACGCATCCCGGGCCGCGGACAGGCCGCCGTCGGAGTGGTCGTCGACGGCCAGCCCTTCGTGCGCTATGTCGCTGATGCCGTTGTCGTCTCGACTCCCACCGGTTCGACTGCCTACAGCTTCTCCGCCGGTGGGCCGATCGTGTCCCCCAAGGCGCAAGGGCTGCTCGTCATTCCCGTCGCTCCGCATTCCGCCTTCAACCGTGCCCTCATGCTGGCGTGCAGCGAGTCGCTGACGTTAGAGCTGCTGCCGAGCAGCGGTTCGCTGGCCCTGGAAGTCGACGGCGAACTCGTCCGAACTCTGGAGCCGGGGCAGCGGATAGAACTGCTGACTGACGTGGCGGCAGGTTCCGTCGTACGGCTCGGCGCCACGACCTTCTACCAGCGCGCGCAACGCAAGCTTCGGCTCAGCGACGCCGCCGAACTCGGCTAGGGATCGCCCTGATCGTGCGGAGTAGCGCGAGTCTGAAGTTCCTTGTTTACAAGGACCAACGCTGCTCCTGACGCGGGACGGCGGATACGCCCTAGAAGTGCGCCCAGAGCAGGTGGACGCGGTCAGGTTCGAACGGCTCCTCTCTCGCTCAAGCAGCGCCCGCCCCGAAGGCCCAGGGCCCCGGCAAAAGTCGGCCGGGACGGGCTGGAGGCGAAGTGCAGTTCGGGGCCCTGGTGGCGGCGCTCCTCGCTTCTCCGGTGCGTGCGTCCTCATGTCACTGTCCGTGAGATCCGCGGAAGGACTGTTGCCGCGCGCGGACGTGCCACAGACGGCAAGTTCTGGTGGTGGGCTGACCGAT
>JBOHEL010000620.1:0-2888 GCA_050700995.1 Sciscionella sp.
AAGTGGACGGTGACCCGATGGTATGGAACGACTTCATGGGCTACCCCGATCACATGGAAGCCCGCCTGCGGAAGCCGAGCGGCTGATGCCCGCGAACTTCGAACCTAACCTGATTGGTCTGCGTGCGTTCCTCATGGCCGACCCGAAGCTACGGGAGCACCTGCATCACCTGGGTGACAAGGTGCTAGCGGAGGCGCAGCGGCTGGCACCGGTCGGCGGCCAGTCGGATAAGCATCCCGGCGCCTACCGTGACTCCCTGACCGTCACCGAACACCTGTCGAACTCGCGAATGTCGGTGCGTGTCGGATCGAACGACCAGAAAGCGTACTGGATCGAGTACGGCGCGAAGAAGATGCCAAAGATGGCGGTCCTGCGCCGCGCTCTGGACTCCGTGCGAGGCATCTCCAAGTCAGCGTCGGACTACATGGGCATCTCCGAATACGACGCCCTGAATGCCGGTACGCAGCGGAAGCGGCAGATCAACCGGGACTACCAAGCCAAGAAGAGGTAGCCGATGTACGCCGACGTTGAAGCACTCCTCGTGACCTACATCGGCGGAATCACCGGAATCGCGGGCGCCTCGGTCGAGCTACCTAATATGCCGTCGCTGCCGTTCGCACTCATCACCCGCATAGGCGGTGGCGACGACTACATCACCGACTCACCCCAGGTGGATATCGACATCTTCAATACGACTCGCGCCACCGCGCTTGCCACAGCCCGGATCGTGCACGCACAGATGATGGAACTCCGTCATACGGCGGTCAATGGCGTTCTCGTCGATCACGTCGAGACGATCACCGGCCCCATGTGGGTCAACTACCAAGACGAGACGCTGCAACGGTACGTCGCGAGCTATCGCGTCGATTCCCGCGTGGTGGCTCAATAATCGGGAAGGAGATCCCATCATGGCCGGTGCCACTTGGGATTCGATATTCGCTGGAAACAAGCGACAGGTCCGCAAGGGCCTCTACGGTTCCGTCCTGGTCCAGGACTACCTCGGGACCACCGACTACACCGCCTACACCCCGTTCGACCCCACAACGGGGCTGCTGTCCGCGACGCTGCTGACTACCGATCTCTGGAAGGACATCGGGTACTGCGATGAGACCGGCGTCTCATTCGCCCCGACCTACACCACCGTGTCCACCACGTCGTGGCAGACCCGTCAGGACCTGCGCACCGACGCCACCGTCGACACCGAAACCGGTGACTGCGTGGCGTTGCAGGACAGTCCGATTGTGCAGGCGTTGTACAAGAACGTTCCGATCGCCGGTCAGCCCGCGATCGGTGCGTCCGGCTACCAGATGATCAAGCCGGTTCAGCCACAGGTGGTTTACCGCACCGTCATGTTCCTCGGTGTGGACGGCTCCAGCGGCACGGGCGCGAACGGCTACATCTTCATGGCCAAGATCTACCCGTGCGCCCTGCAGATCAAGCCCGGCAAGCAGGACTACGCGGCCAAGACGGAACTTCAGTTCCCGCTGTCCTTTCAGGCATACCCCGATCCGGCTAGCAAGAACACCAGCGTCATAGAGCTGCGTGAGGGTCCGGGCTGGCGGGCACTGACCGCCTGACCCACCTACCCCGGCGCGCCTGAGTCCGACGGTGCCCAGGCGCGCCGGGCCTTAACCGTCAAACCGTCACAAGGAGAAACCCGTGTCCTCACCGAACAAGCGCCGACTCAAGCTTGAGGAACTGCGCGCCCAAGGCACCGAAGCACTCGGCATGGTGCCCGGCTTCGAGATCGAGCTTGACGACGGCAGCACCGTCAACGTCCCCAACCCGATGCTGGTCGCCGACGACACGCAGGAGCTCATCGACGCGTCCAAGTCCTCAGTGGACACCGCTAAGGCGATTCTCGGCGCGGACGAGCACGCACGGTTCATCGCGGCAGGCGGTCACTCCAACGACGTGCTGCTGGCGTGGCGGCTGATGACCGAGGACATGAAGACAGACCCAAAACTCCCGAGGTAGTACAACTGCTGCGCTACTTTCCCGAAGAGGTCGAGGCCGGGCTCGCCTCTTATCCCGGCAGGGACGTGGCGCAGTGGTGGCGCGGGGAGATGTCCTCACGTCTACTGCTGGTTCTCATCGAAGGCCTGCCGCCCGATTCCGCCTACCAGCGTGCCCGCTGGACGGGGGACCGGTGGGACGAGCGGACTCACATCCTCGCCTACATCGCGGATAACGCCGCGTTCGCCCGTCGCGAGCAGCAAGGCGAGGACTCCACGTGGAGCCCGACATCCCTGCCGCGTCCTGGTGACGATGAAGTGAGAGACGAGGGCCGCGAGGACATCAGAGCCGTGCACGATCTGCTATTCGCCTCCCTCGACCGGTAAGGAGTATCGATGTCTTCTGCCGGTTCACTGTTCGTGGAGATCCTGCCGTCGATCAAGGGCATCAACGAGGCTATCCGGGCCGAGATCACCGCACCCGCCACGGAGTCGGCGACCAAGGCTGGCGCGGCGATCGGCGACGGCATCGCCACCGGAACACGCGACGGCGCCGTCAAGGCGGGCGAGTCGATCCGCACGGCCATCGTGGGAAGCGCGAAGTCCGCTGCCACCGAAGCCAACCTTGCGATGAAGTCGGTCGGCGCGGGCATGTCCGCGTCGGTGCAGGCCGAGATGAAGAAGGCCGAGGACGCTGTTGTCTCCTCGGCTCAGCGGATGGCGGCGGCCCGCAACATGGAGGCCGATGCAGCGGGCAAGGTCCGCATTGCCGAGGAGAACCTCGCCACCGTCCGCGCTAAGGAAACCGCGACCGCCACGCAGATAGCGGCTGCCGAGGAGCGGTTGGCCAAGGCCCAACGCGACCAGGCGCTGGCTGCCGAGAACTCCAGTGTGGCGTCGAAGAAGCTCGGCGAGTCGCAGGCCGGGATGGCC
>JBOHEL010000621.1:0-2883 GCA_050700995.1 Sciscionella sp.
TCATCGCTCACCCAGCGATGCACGTTACCGACCTGCGGTGCCCCACAACGCGTGGTTCTCACCCTCGACCTGCCGGTAGGCGGCCTCGGAGCGCTCAAGGGCATCGATCGTGTTGGTCAGTTGCCGCGCGTACCCGAGCAACGCCTGCTCAGCGGCGTTCGCATGGTTGCCCGCGAACGTCCTGTCATTGACGGCGGCCGCGGTCTCCTGACTCACCGGATCACCCGCCCACGCCTGCTGGTGCGCGCCGCGCAGGTTGCGCAGCTGCGCGTGCACTCCGTCGAGCGCTTCTTGAAAGGCCTGCTTCGTCGCGACGATCTGCGACGGCTCGACATGCAGGTGATGACCGTTATCCGCCCTATCCGCTTTATCCACGCTATCCGCTTTAGACACTGTGCGCCTCCCTCGTCCAGCTACTGATGTCAGACGACTGTAGCTCGGACGTATGACGCGTAAGTCAGGTTCCGCGTGATTCCCGCCCAGCACAATCCGATAACAGGGTAGCGGTGGCGCGGCTGCCAGGCACCCCGGTACCGTCGCCATGACGCCTGCCTACCGGCGAGGGACGCAATGCCAGCGCACGAGATCCAACCGCCCGCTATCACCTCGGATATGAGGCAGGGCGCGAAATCCCACCCCAACTCTTGGTTGCGGGTTGTCGACCCCGCGTACCGGCACCTTTCCGATGCCCCCGACTGGGCGGTCGTCGGCTCGTTCCCGGTTAATTCGGCAGGCCAGGTCGAGGATGAATTTCACCCGAATGCCGGATACCGGCCACCCGCGCCGCCGCTGGTCGAGCTGGCGGAGCTGCTTCACATGGTGAAGGCAGGGGATCGGGAGCAGGCCGAACTGCCCGCAGCGGTGCGATCGGCGACACTGCTGCTGTTCGCGAAGTCGACAAGCGACCCTCACGTGCACGGTTTCCGCGACCAGATCTCCCAACGGGTGCTGGTGCCGGTGTGTACCGCCGCCGAGCGCGTGCCGGACGCCTGGCCGATGTGGCGGGAGATGCGCGGCAGCGCGCTGGCGCCGCTGCTCGCCGGCTGCCCGCTGCTGATCGACCCCGATGGGCCGGTGAGCGCGGTGATCCCGGCGGAAGCCCTCACGATCGGCTGATGATCCGCCGGAACGACCGACCCCGCGGCGACCCTCGGGCGGCAGCGCTAACCTGCTGGCTGTGACAACCAATGCCGCAACCACCCCAGGTCCGATCGAGAAGTACGCACTACTTTCAGACCTGCGAACCGCAGCGCTTGTCGATTCCGAGGGCTCCATCGACTGGTTGTGCCTGCCTCGCTTCGACTCACCGTCGATCTTCGGTCGGCTGCTCGGCGACGAACGGCACGGCCGATGGCAGCTCTCCCCGACCACCGACGACTACCAGGTCGAGCGCGCCTACCGGGACAACACGCTGGTGCTGGACACGGAGTTCCGCACCGCGGCCGGCACGGTGCGGCTCACCGACACGATGCTGCCGCACGAAGCGGACGAGGACGATTCCCCTGCGATCCTGCGCGTCGTCGAGGGGCTTTCCGGGAGCGTCGAGATGCGGATGCGGTGGGTGCTTCGCCCGGCCTACGGCGACACCATGCCGTGGGTCCGGCGTCAGCGGCACGGCGGTGTCGAGCACATCCTCGCGGTGGCGGGGCCGCTGACGGTATCTCTGCACGGCGATCTGCTGCCTCGGCCGGTGCCACATCAGCGTGCCCACGAGGCGGTGTTCACCGTCGGCGAGGGCGATCGTCTGTCGTGGGTGATGTCCTACCACGCTGATCCTGACGAAGCGATTCCCACGCCCGACCCCGCGGCCGAGCTCGCGGGGAGCGAGACGTTCTGGCGCGACTGGTCCGGGCAGATCAGCTACTCCGGTCCGCATGCCGAGGCGGTACACAGCTCGCTCGCGGTGCTCAAGGGGCTTACCTACGGGCCGAGCGGCGGCATCGTGGCCGCACCGACGACCTCGTTACCGGAGGCGCTGGGCGGCGAGCGCAACTGGGACTACCGCTTCTGCTGGTTACGCGATGCCACGCTGACGTTACTGGCATTCGACAACTACGGCTGCCTCGCCGAGGCCAAGGCCTGGCGCCGCTGGCTGCTGCGCGCCGTCGCGGGCGATCCCGCGGACGTCCAGATCATGTACGGCATCGACGGCACGCGGCACCTGAACGAGTGGGAGCTCGACTGCCTGCCTGGATATCAGGGTGCCAGCCCGGTCAGGGTGGGCAACGCCGCCTACAAGCAGCTGCAACTGGACGTCTACGGGGAGGTGATGGACGCGCTGCACCTGGCTCGGGAACGTGGCCTGCCGGAAACGAAGGACTCGTGGTCGCTGCAGCGCGGCATGATGCACCACCTCGAAACGATCTGGCAACAACCGGACAACGGGCTGTGGGAGGTGCGCGGCGAGCCCCGCTACTTCACCTACTCCCGTGTCATGCTCTGGGTGGCATTCGACCGCGCGGTCCGTGCCGCGGAAGAGGACGGGCTGCCAGGCCCCGTCGGGAAATGGCGGAAGCTGCGGGACGCGCTGCGCGATGAGGTTCTCGAGAAGGGCTGGAACGCCGAGGTCGGCGCGTTCACGCAGTACTACGGCGGCACCGAACTGGACGCATCCACGCTGCGTATCCCCACCGTCGGCCTGCTACCGGGGGATGACGAGCGGATGCTCGCCACCATCGAGGCGATCGGCCGCGAACTCAAGCACGGCGACCTCGTAGACCGCTACTCGACCGGTGCGGACACCTCGGAGGTTGACGGCCTTTCCGGCCACGAGGGCTCGTTTCTGATGTGCTCGTTCTGGTACGCCGAGGCACTGGCACTGGCGGGCAAGCAGCACGAGGCGGAAGCGATGTTCGAGCGCCTGCTGGCGCTGCGCAATGACGT
>JBOHEL010000622.1:0-2873 GCA_050700995.1 Sciscionella sp.
CGTGTCATCCAGGTTCTCGATGCTGGTCACCACGACATCGGCGGCGGCATCGCGTAGCCGATCAGCCAGCGGGCTGTCCATCGCGGCGAATTTCTCCAGCCGCTCGGTCTGCACCCGCAACACCCTGCCGTAGATCTCTGAAAGCAGGTCATCCTTGGAATCGAAATAGTGGTAGAGCGCCCCTTTCGTGACACCGGCCAGGTTCACGATCTCTTGCACGGAGGTACGTTCGAAGCCCTGATCCGCGAACAACCTGGTGGCCACTGCCAGCAGCCGCTGCGGGACCGTGCCCTGGGTTTCATGGCCACTGGTGGTACTGGTCATCTGGTTGTGCCTCCCTGCGACGATCGCACAACCAGATCATACCGCTCGGTATGTCGAGGTCGTTTAATTCGACGGTATTCGCCATCATGGCCGTGTCCCGAACGGCGGTCGCCCCGTCAACGACGGCAGTACCCGATAAGCGTTGCGCACCCACTCGCACAGCCGCCGCCGCGTCTCCCGAGGGTCGATCACGTCCTCGACCCCGAAGCGTTTCACGGTGCGAAATGGCGAGCGGACCTGCTCCAAGCGCGCACACCGTTTCGATATGGGCCACCGGGTCGTCCGCCGCCTCGATCTCGGCACGGTAGGCGGCTTCGATGCCGCCCTCCACCGGCAGCGAGCCCCAGTCACCCGATGGCCACGCCCAGCGCCGGACCAGCCGGTGGCGGTTGGTCATCCCCGCACCGCCGACGCCGAATACCCTGCGCAGGATCACTTCGGCCATCGGTACGCGCGCCTGGTAAACGGCGGTGATCGCGTGTGCGCCACGGCGAATGGTGGCCTGCTTCTCACCCGCCAACCCGATCACCATCCCTGCCTGGTCGGTCAGGCTGACCAGCGGCAGGTGGAACGTCTCACAGAGGTCTGCCAGCCGGGTGATCGCATCGGCGCCCTGCGCCGTGAGCGCGGCACCGCGATACGGATCCGCTCGCGATGACCCTGACCGGATGGCCGTCGAGGCGCGCGAGGCCAGTGTAGGCGGATCCGCCGTACCCGGCGTAGCCGAACACAGATCCGGCGTCGAAGATCGCATCCAAGATGGGGCGCAGCTTGTAGGAACGCCTCCGGTTGCCTGGAATCGCGGACGGCAGCGACTCCTCGGCCCGCCGAGGGTCGTCACCGGTTTCGACCACCGTAGGCAGCTTGTCCACACTGGACGGTAGGTAGGACAGGAACTGCCGTATCACATCGAAAGCCTCGGTCTCCGAACGCACGATCCGGTCCACAGCTCCACTGCGACGATGCACGGCGGAGCCGCCCATTTCCTCTTTGGACAGATCCTCACCGGTGGCATGCTTCACCAGCGGAGGCCCAGCGACGAACAGTTGAGCGGTGCCCTCCACCAGCACACAGAGATGCGCCATCACCGCGCGCGGCGTCGAGACCGGCCACCGGCCCCATGCAAGCGGAGACGGCAGGGACCACCGAAAGGTTGTCCACCACCAGATCCCAACCAGGATTACTAAGGAGATCAAAAGTGAGTCGACGCCGATCATGGCTCTACCAGCGGTGTTGACTTACTTTTGGTCGGATTGGTATCTACCGGCACAGTAACCGGGACATAGGTGTGGCCGTGGCGTTCCAGCATCTTCACGCTGCCGCCGCCACCGGTGCCTTCGATCAACCTGACCAACGGCATCGCAGAGCTCACCGTGCTTGCCGTGGCTCGCGAATGCTGCCAGCGCGCCAACCTCGTCGAAGCTGCCGGTGTCGACAAGTTGAGCTATCCGTTCCCTGACGGTGAGCCTGCCCGCCGCGTGCAGGCGCGCGAGCTTCTCTTCGCCTCCATACGCTGCGCCAGCGAGCACCGGCGCGCGATCTCCTCGACCTCAGCACACCAGTCCTCCCTCATGCCGGCTCCAGTATCTCGCGGGACACCCTTGCCTGGCATCCTGGCACACCTACCCGACGCTTACTAAGCGCTTGATAACTCACTGGCAGTGGCGGCAGAATGGCGGCACTGCGTCGCGTACGCGGCGCAGGACACTAGGCCACGACTAGGAAGGACGCGGCCGCCATGAGCACGACGCTGTCCGAGGAATTGTGGCCCGATGTGCAACCCGCGGCGGCCCGCAGGCTGATGATGGCCGGCCTGGAGTCGTTCGCCGAGCGTGGTTACCACGCGACCACGACAAGGGATATCGCCACCGCCGCAGGTATGAGCCCTGCCGCACTGTATGTCTATTTTCCCTCAAAGCTCGCCATGCTGTTCACGATCAGCCGCAGCGGCCATGAGCAGACACTCGCCATGCTGGAAAAGATCGCTTCCAAGGGTGCCGCCCCGATCCCCACGATGCGCCGGATGACCGAGGAGTTCGTGGCATGGCATGCGCGGCGGCATACCGTGGCGCGCGTGGTGCAATACGAGTTGCATGCCTTGCCGGATAAGGAATACCGCGTTGTCGCAGTACTGCGGAGGCAGATCGAGCAACTGATCAGGGATACCATAGCGGCTGGCGCCGCATCGGGCGATTTCCACGTTGCCGATGTCAAGACGGCGGCCAGGGCGGTTACCTCATTAGGCGTTGATGTGGCGCGGTGGTACACCGACAGCATCCGGACAAGCCCGAAAACACTGGGAAAGCAGTATTCGGCGCTGGTACTGCGAATGCTCGGCACCGATCACGACAGTTGAGACACCTGCGACGGCACGCGCCGGGTGGGTGGCCGTGTGACCACCCACCCGGCGCGGGTGAGATAAAGGGGGAACTGCAGATCAGACCGTGCTGACAGCAGTGGCCTGCGGGCCCTTGTTGCCCTGCGTGATCTCGAACTGCACGCGCTGGTTCTCATCGAGGCTGCGGAAGCCGCCGCTCTGAATCTCCGAG
>JBOHEL010000623.1:0-2863 GCA_050700995.1 Sciscionella sp.
ACCACGCCGATCGCCACCGGCGAGGTGTTCAACACGATCTGGGATGCGGAGGCGCTGATCCGTGAGCGGCTCATCGATTACATCCGCACCTCGGTGGTGCATGCCGGCGGCATCACCCATCTGCGGCGAATCTTCGACTTCGCGGCGCTCTACGACGTGCGCACCGGGTCACACGGTGCGACCGACCTGTCTCCGGTGTGTATGGCCGCCGCACTGCAACTGGATATCAGCGTTCCGAACTTCGGCCTTCAGGAGTACATGCCGCATTCCGAAGCGACGAACGAGGTATTTCCGCACAGCTACTGGTTCGAAGGCGGCATGCTTCATGTCGACGACGCCCCGGGCCTCGGGGTCGACATCGACCTTCAGGCAGCGGCTCGCTACCCGTATACGCAAGCCTCATTACCGGTCAACCGACTCACCGACGGCACCATGTTCCACTGGTAACCGCCACGGTTGGATGTCAGGTGCGATCGCGGCCCGAGGCGACCTTGCCGACAATCCGGCGCAGCAGCGGTCGCGGCAGGTAGCTGCCAACGGCCACGGCGAGCTTATAGTGCAGGCCGGGTACCGAGACCGTCCGGCCGCCGCGCAGGTCGGCGAGGCAGTCCGCGACCACCCGGTCCACCGCCAGCCACACCCATTCCGGGGTACTCCCGATGTCGTCGCCTGCTCTGTCGTGGAACTCGGTCCTTGTCAGGCCAGGACACAGCGCCAGCATCCGCACCCCAGTGCCCGCCAGCGCCACCGCCAGCCCCTCGGAGAACGTGGTGACCCATGACTTGCTGGCTGCGTAGGTGGCGCCGGTGGCAGGGAAGAACCCCGCGACGCTGGATACGTTCACGATCGCACCGTGACCGCGCTGCAACATCCCCGGCAGCGCGGCCCGGCTCAGCCGCAGCACGGACGTGACGTTCACGTCGATCTGCGATTGCATCAGGTCGATGTCGGCGGAGGCAAACGCGCCGCCGGTGCCGAAGCCCGCGTTGTTCACCAGCAGATCCACACCTGCCGTGCAGCGCTGCTCGACGAGTAACCGCTCGCCCGGGCTGGCGAGATCGGCGGGCAGTGCCTCGGTGGCGATGCCGTGCCGTGCCGCGAGATCAGCGGCCTGCTGCTCAAGCCGTGGCACGGTGCGCGCAACCAGCACCAGGTCGTAGCCGTCGGCGGCAAGCCTGCGGGCGAAGCCTGCCCCGATGCCTGCGGTGGACCCTGTGATCAGCGCGGTAGCCATACCCGCACGCTAGCGCGAAGTCACAGTGTGGGATTGCCGGAGGTGGACCCGGGGTCATATCTCGTTGCCTGCCTGCGGGGAGGTTTCGGGTGGCGGGTTGCCAGGGCCCGCGTGGTGGCCCACACTGCGCTGCCCCTCCTCGTACGGGTCGACCACGTCGGCGAGCTCACCGAGGTCACGCAGTAACCGTTCCAGGCGGGCAGGACCGACGCCTGGCGGCGCGGCCGCCAGCACCCAGTCGTGTTCCAACCAGATAACGGTGACGTCGTTGCCGATGTCCTCCACCGCGTCCACTATCTCGCGGGTGATCATCGAGCGGGCGGCCTCGACGTCGGAGACAAACGCGTAACGCTCACCGACCGGCCCCAGCAGATCGGGCATCTGCTGGCGCTGGAACGGCACGCTGGGCAGCCACAACTCGACCAGCGCCGGTGCGCTGCGGTGGCACCGGACTGCCACCAGCACGCAGTCGACCGTGCCTTCGTGCACCTGGTCCGCGACATACACCGGGCGCCTGCCATCGGCGGTGAAGGTGGAGCCTGCGACGACATCCTGCGCGATCCCGCCGCCAAAGTAAGCCACCGAACCGCCCTGCCACAGCCCGAGCAGCCGTGGATCGACATCGGTGTACTTCCAGCCGCGCAGTGCGGCCCAGCGCGGCCGGTCACGGTTGGGAGTGTGGCGCTGCGCGCGCTCGCGTAGCAGCAGGAAGGCGCCGGCCAGCGCGGCGGCGACCGCAATCACGAACCAGATCCATGCCGGCATGTGTGCCAGCGTAGCGGCGCACCGCCCCGTCGCGAAGATCACCTACCGGCGCGTTCGGCTGAAAGTGGCTCCTTCAGCTTCAATCACTACGGGTGACGGACAGCGCGGAGCTGTCGTCGAGGGTGTCCACGACGACGGTATCGCCGTCCCTGATCTCTCCGGCAAGCAGCTTCTTCGCGAGCTGATCGCCGATCGCGGAAGCCACCAACCGGCGCAGCGGCCGTGCCCCGTACACCGGGTCGAAGCCGTTGAGCGCCAGCCAGTCCTTTCCGGAAGGAGTGACTTGCAGCTTGAGCCGGCGCTGCGCCAGCCGCTGACACAGCCGTCCAATTTGGATATCCACAATGGATGTGAGTTCCTCGGTTGCCAGCGACCTGAATACCACGACATCGTCGAGGCGGTTGAGGAACTCTGGCTTGAAGTGTTGGCGCACCACCGTCATCACCGCATCGTGGCGTTGCCGTTCGTCAAGCAACACGTCCGCGATCACCTGCGATCCGAGGTTGGAAGTCAGCACCAGGATAGTGTTCCGGAAGTCGACGGTGCGCCCCTGCCCATCGGTGAGCCTGCCGTCGTCGAGCACCTGCAGCAGGACGTCGAACACGTCGGAGTGCGCCTTCTCCACCTCGTCGAGCAGCACGACGGCATACGGCCGCCGCCGTACCGATTCGGTGAGCTGGCCACCCTGGTCGTAACCGACGTACCCTGGCGGCGCGCCGACGAGCCTGGCAACGCTGTGCTTCTCGCTGTATTCGCTCATGTCGATGCGGATCATCGCCCGCTCGTCGTCGAACAGGAACTCCGCGAGCGCCTTGGCAAGCTCGGTCTTACCGACGCCTGTCGGGCCGAGGAACAGGAAGGAAC
>JBOHEL010000624.1:0-2858 GCA_050700995.1 Sciscionella sp.
GCACGGTCCGTTAGCGGAACGCGCAGGTGAGACACCGTGGCCTTCCGAGGAACCGGATACCGTGCCGGACGCAAGGCCGCGGGTCGCCGCCGAACGCCGCCGCCTGTTCCAGCCCGACGTTTTCGCCGACGACGACCGGTACGACGGTTCTCACGATGATGATGGCGATCCCGCCGCGATGGTCCGGCCATACCAGTGGACCGGGGGCCGGACGAGGGCGAGCGTGCATCTCGAGCTGGAAACCCTGGTGTCCACCAGCGAGGCTGGATCCGAGGACGGCGTGCTGCGGACACTGGAGCACCGGAGCGTCGCCGCGCTGTGCCGGCACCCTCACGCGGTGGCCGAGGTCGCCGCGAAGCTGTCCGTTCCGCTTGGCGTGGCGAGGGTGCTGCTCTCCGACATGGCGGAGCAGGGATTGATCACTGTTCACCAAACCGTGGCCGATGACGACACGGCCGCGCATCTCGTGTTGATGGAAAGGGTGCTGAGTGGACTCCGTCGACTTTAGGACGCCTACCCGGCAGGCCGGCGCACAAACGACTTCCGCGAAGATCGTTGTGGCGGGCGGGTTCGGTGTAGGTAAGACCACCTTCGTCGGCTCGGTCTCCGAGATCGTGCCGCTGACGACCGAGGCGGTGATGACGGAGGCAAGCAGGGACACCGACGACCTGTCGGAAACGCCGAACAAGTCGACCACCACGGTGGCCATGGACTTCGGCCGGATCACGCTCAGCGAGGATCTGATCCTGTATCTTTTCGGCACACCCGGCCAGACACGGTTCTGGTTTATGTGGGACGACCTGGTGCGCGGTGCCATCGGAGCCATCGTGCTCGTCGATACCAGGCGGCTGGCCGACTCCTTCGCGGCCGTCGACTACTTCGAGGAACACGGCCTGCCCTACGTGGTCGCACTCAACTGCTTTGACGGTGTCATGCGCCACCAGATGTCCGACGTGCGCGAGGCCATGGCGGTGGCGGACGACCTGCCGGTCGTGCCGTGCGACGCGCGCAACCGGGAATCGGTGAAGCAGACCCTGATCACGATGGTGCGGCACGCGATGCGCGTCGCCACGGCCGACGCTGTACGGGTGTGACGGCCGAAGCCGCGGGAGATGCGCTGGCACGCAGGCTGGTGCCGGATGTGTTGTGGCAGCTCGCGGCGCCGCTGATACCGGGCACCGCACGGCGCCCGCAGGGTGGCGGCAGGCGGCGGGTTGACGATCGCGCGATCCTCGCCGCCGTACTGTTCGTGATCGCGAGCGGGTGTTCCTGGCGCGGCATTCCGGACTGCCTCGGAGTGGCGGTGCCCACCGCCTACCGGCGATTCGTCGAGTGGCATGACGCCGGATTGTGGCAGCGACTGGACGCCGAGGTACGCAGGCAAGTCGATGGTCCCGAACTCGCCGCCTGGACCGGCGCGATCGTGGCAGCCGCCCCAGCCCGCGCCGCGCTGCGCGAGCTGCCAATGAGAGCTTGACATTCCCGATGCGCTGTGATTCGGGAGACTGCGGGCTTTCTCTCCCCGGAGTGGTTGTTGCCCGGGCGGCTGCGCGGCGTGCGGATGGCTCGCCGTAGGGTGCTGGCCATGGCATTGCTGGATCGCACACTGCTCGGGCCCGGCCCCTCAAACCCGTACCCGGAGGCCACCGCGGCCCTCGCGGCCCCGTTGCTTGGGCACCTCGATCCGGAGTTTCTGCGGATCCTGGACGAGGCGTGCGATGGACTGCGCGCCGCATGGGGCACCACGAACCGCAGGACTTTGCCGCTGTCTGGCACCGGCTCGATCGGCATGGAGGCGGCGTTCGCGAACTTCGTACGGCCGGGCGACGTTGTCGTGGTCGCGGTGAACGGGCTGTTCGGCATGCGCATGGTGGATGTGGCGGGCCGCTATGGCGCGAAAGTAGTGCCCGTCGAGCACCAATGGGGCACGCCGGTTGACGTCGAGCGGGTGCTCGCGGCTCATCCCGCCCCTGCGCTGGTGGCAGCCGTGCACGCCGAGACCTCTACCGGCGTGCGTAGCGATATCGGTGCGCTTGGCCGTGCCATCGACTCTCTCGACGAGCGGCCGTTGCTGGTCGCGGACTGCGTCACCTCGCTTGCCGGTATCGAGGTCGCCGCCGACGACTGGGGCGTCGACATCGGCTACTCGGGCACCCAGAAGTGTCTTGGTGTCGCACCTGGGCTGGCCCCGTTCACGGTGTCCGAGCGGGCATGGCGGCGTCGCGTGCAGAACCCACCGACGTGGTATCTGGATCTGGGAATGCTGGGCGACTACGTTAACGGCAATGCCGTTGGCGGGCGCACCTATCACCACACCGCGCCGACCGCGATGATCGCGTCGCTGCATGCCGCGCTCGCCACGGTGACCGCCGAGGGCTTGCCCGACGTGTACGCGCGGCACCGGCTGGCGGGCGAGCGGCTGCAGGAGGGCCTCGTCGAGATGGGGCTCGAATTGTTCGCGGCCGAGGGGTACCGCCTGCCGCAGTTGACCACTGTCAGGGTTCCGGACGATGTCGATTCGGCGAAGGTCAGAGGCCAGTTGCTGACCGAGTACGGCGTGGAGATCGGCTCAGGGGCGGGCAAATACGCCAGCACGGTGTGGCGAATCGGGTTGATGGGGCACAACGCCCGGCTCGATCGTGCCGAGCTGCTGCTGGCCGTGCTGCGCAGGGTGCTGCGGAAGTAGCGCCGCCTCAGCGCTCCCGGCCGTCGCGGGGAGCGAACACCGTCAGCGCCTCGGTATCGGACGCGGGGTTGCGGATGAAGTAGTCGACCCATTCCTCGATCTCGGGGTAGTCGCATCCACCGATAATCGATTCGCATGCCGCGTCGGCGTCGTAGCCGGTGCGCCGCAGGCT
>JBOHEL010000625.1:0-2854 GCA_050700995.1 Sciscionella sp.
GATCTCGGAGGGCTCGGCGATCCCCGAGGCGGACCCGAGTTTCGGTCAGGTGCCGCTGAACGCCTACAAGTACGGCGCTCTCATCCAGATCAGCCGCGAGCTGCTGGATGACACCGGCGTTGACCTGGAGGGCTACTTGGCGATGGAGGCCGGCCGCGCGCTGGGCAACCTCTTCGGCCAGGACGCCATTGTTGGTGACGGCACGCAGAAGCCACGCGGTGTGGTCACTGACGCGACGGTCGGCATCACCGGCGGCACGGCCCTGGCGGGTTCGTTCACTGCGGACAACCTGATTGACTTGCACTACAGCGTGATCGCGCCGTACCGCAAGTCACCGGCGTGTCACTGGATGATGCAGGACGTCACCGTCGGCCAGGTCCGCAAGCTCAAGGACAACTACGGCCAGTACCTGTGGCAGCCGGGAATGCAGATCGGCGCGCCGGACCTGCTGCTGGGCAAGCCCGTGCTCACCGACCCGAACGTGGCCGCGGTGGCCACATCCGCCAAGTCGGTGCTGTTCGGCGACTTCTCTCGCTATTTCGTGAGGCTGGCCGGGGCGCTGCGATTCGAGCGTTCCGACGACTACGCCTTCAACACCGACCTGGTGACCTTCCGGGCGCTGATGCGCGCGGACGCCGCTCTGGTCGATCTGACGGGCGCGGTGAAGACATTCACCGGGAACGCCGCCTAAGACAACCGAGGCGGGGCCGAGCCCCAGTGGCCTCCGGCCCCGTCTCTGTTGACTGCCCCATCCCATCGGAAGGAGTCGCATCGTGAAGGTGCGCATGAAGGTCGAGATGTCCGGTGCCCGCAATGGTGTGTTGTGGCCGAAGCGCGGCGGGGTGATCGACCTTCCGGACGCCGAGGCCGCCGACATGTGCCGCGCGAAACTCGCCGAGCCGGTGGCCGAGAAGGAGCCGGTGGAGAAGGCTGTACCGCCGAAGGCCGAAGCGCGTGCCTTGACAACCGAATCCGCTTCTGCCGTGGTGAAGAACAAGTAGATGCGGATCCTGATCCACTCGAACGCGCCGTGGTGCCCCACGGGCTACGGCCAGCAGGTCGCGATGCTAGCGCCGCGCCTGGCCGCGATGGGTCATGACGTTGCCATCTCGGCGTACTTCGGCCTGGAAGGGTCCACGACGGTATGGAATGACCTACAGGTCTATCCGCGCCACATCGACCCATACGGCAGTGACGTGGTGGCCGATCACGCTCGGACGCATTTCGACGGAGCACCCGGTCTGGTGCTGACCCTGTCGGACGTGTGGGTGCTCAGTCCGCGGGTGTTCGGCGGCGGCGGTGCGGTGGCGTCTTGGGTGCCCGTGGACTGCGATCCGCTGTCCACGGAGGACCGCACATGGCTACGCACGTCCGGTGTGGCACCTATCGCGATGTCCCGCCACGGACACCGCATGCTGACCGCCGCGGGGTTCGAAGCGCTGTACGTGCCGCACGGCATCAACACGCAGGTATTCACTCCACAGGGCGACCCCCGAGAGATTCGCGAAAGCATCGGCATCCCCGCTGACGCGTTCATCGTCGGCATCAACGCCGCGAACAAAGGAAACGCTCCATCGCGCAAGGCGTTCCCGCAGCAGATCGAGGCGTTCGCCCGGCTCCGCAAGCGCCACGACGACACGTTCCTGCTGCTGCACACCGAAACCCAGCCCGCGCTGAACGGGATGGATCTCAAGGCGGTGATCAAGTCCCTCGATCTACCAGACGGCAGCGTCGGATTCAGTGACCAGTACCGTTACCGCGCCGGTCTGCTGAATCAGGACTATATGGCGTCCTGGTACAACTGCTGCGATGTGGTGTCCAACGCCACCTACGGTGAGGGTTTCGGTCTGCCCACCATCGAAGCGCAGGCCTGTGGTGTGCCGGTCGTGGTCACCGACAACTCGGCTTCTGCCGAGCTCGTGGGTGCCGGGTGGAAGGTGCCGGGCGATCGGTACTGGAGCGACTTCCATCGGGCGTGGTGGTCGGCGCCGAACGTCGATCATCTCGCGAAGGCTTACGAGAAGGCTTACGACGGCGGTGCGGCTAAGCGGCGCGGCGCGCAGGCCCGCGAATTCGCGCTCGACTACGACGCGGACCGGGTTCTCACACAGCATTGGAAGCCGACGCTGGAAGTCCTCGAACAGGCTGCGCCGCGGTGAAGCTGAACATCGGCTGTGGGATCGATGTCCGCATCGGCTGGGTGAATCTCGACGCGGTCAACTTGCCGGGCGTCGACGTGGTGCACGATCTGGACACGATCCCGTGGCCGTTCGACTCGTGCTGTTTCGAGGAGGTCGACGCCTTCGATGTGTTCGAGCATGTGTCTGATCCGCTGGGGTTCGTCGCCGAGCTGCACCGGGTGCTCGCCCCCGGCGGAATGGCGTTGATCCACACGACGCACTGGCGCTCGCCGAACGCGTGGACCGATCCGACACATCGGCGCACAGCGACCGAAAGAACGTTCGACTACTGGATTCCCGGCACCGAGCTGCATCGACGTTACGGTGTGGCTTACACCCGCGGATGTCACTTCCAGAAGATCGATGTCCGGATGGACGGCACCGAGCTGGCGTTCACATTGCGGAAGGTGGCCTGATGATCACTTTGCAGGACGCCAAGGACCAACTCAACATCACCGACACGACGCACGACAACGAGATCCAGGTCTACGTCGACGCGACCACAGGTGCCGTGGAGAGACTCCGTGGTGAGGTCATCGATCCGCGGCAGGTCACCGACGAGTTCGACCTGGGCTACGTTTCGTCGTTCATGCTCAATAACGTTCCCGTGCTGTCTCTCACCTCTGTGACTCGAATCGACGGCTCAATCACCTGGGACCTAGCCAGCCTACATG
>JBOHEL010000626.1:0-2850 GCA_050700995.1 Sciscionella sp.
GCGCCCGCCCGGCGCGGCCGGCACAAGAACATCCCGCTGTAATTTGGCGCGAACGTAACGCCACGGCGAGAAATCGCGAAAGTTACCGCCACAGCGTTACGTTCGCCGACAACTTCGCGCGTGGTGTCCTCGTCGGCCAGGAGTACTGCCCGCAGCGCGGGTGAAGTGCCCACACCCAGGTTGACGAATCGAAATCGCCTGTTCCGGCGCCGCTTCTCAAGCTCCTCGATCCATTTTGTAGGTTCCCCTCGACGAGGTGGTACTCGAGTCGAGGCAAGCCACTGCGTCGGCTGGCCGGGCACGCGGATCGGTCATGGCACACGGCCGAGGATCTGAGACAGCACCCGGCTGAGGTCGTCTTCCGGCGACCGAGGGAGGGCGCTGGCGCGCCAGGCTATGAAGTCGTCGGGACGCACCAACAACGCCGCATCCGGCGATAGTTGCGTCAGTTCGGCCCAGCGGCCGTCGACGTCGCGGATCTCGGTGTCGGCGCCGATGGCGTGCACGTGGATCCGGACACCCAGAGCGGCCGATACTGTGGCGGCTGCGTTTATCCATGGCGCCCCAGACGACCCGGTGAACAACGTGAAGCCGGGTCCGGCCAAGTCGAGGGTGGAGATGCGCTGAGCCGCGCGACACACCCAGGCGTGCGGGACACGGGTGCCGGGTTGTCCTCGCAAGTCCTCGACGAGCGACACGGCGTCCGGATCCGCCGCAGCGGCGTCGCCGTTCACGACCGCGGCCGACCTGTACTGGTAACCGATGGCCACAGCGAAGAGTGGCGCCTCTTCCTCCACCGGCAACGTCAGGCTGTCGTCTTCGAACCGCAGGACCTCAAGCTGCGGCCCGGTGCATGACTGGCGGGCAGAGAAACGCCCGATCGGGTGCCGCTCGGCATGGTAGGTGGTCAGCAATGCCGGCTCAGCCGAACCATCCTGGACAGCAGCGAGCTTCCAGGCCAGGTTGTCCGCGCTCTGGATGGCAACGTTGGCTCCCCCGGCCCGAAACGGCGGCATGGTATGCGCCGAGTCGCCCACGAGAAAGACCCGCCCACACTGGAATTGGTCGGCCACCTGCTCAGACGGTTGCCAGCGCATGACGTCGATGATGTCCACGGCGACCTGTTCACCGACAGCCTTGAGGATCAACTCGCGGCAGCGTTCCGGGGTAAATTGCTCAGCCGTTTCCCCTCTGCGGGGGAAATAGGTGGTGGCGAACACCCCAAGGTCACCTTCAGCTGAGATGAATAGCCCGTCCGCGTCGGCATTCTTGACATGCACAACGTCCTCGTCGCCCAGATGGGGGACGAATTTCCGCCACGGTGCCCGGAAGTAAACGAGGATGGAATAAAGCGGCCACAGACCGGACCCGGAAGTGCTGATGCCGAGCGCCTCTCGGACTGGGCTGTGAACACCGTCGGCGGCGACAAGGTAGTCGGCGCGCACCGTTTCGGAATTTCCCAAATCCCGGTCGCGCAGCACCGCTGTGACGCCGTTCTCGTCCTGCTCGAAGGACGACAACTCCGTCCCATAGCGCACCTGGCTGCCATGCCGCCGGGCTTCCGCGAGCAGGATCGGCTCGGACCTGCTCTGCGGGCAGTACTGCACGGCGGGTTCTGGGCTCAGCCCATCCAATTCGGAAACCAATTTGGAGACAAGGGCGTTCATGCCCGTTGCCGGTTCTTCTGCTGCGCTGTTCAGTGTCGTCTTGACCACCACGGCCGAAGGGCGCTCGGCGACGTTGTGGACCGCATCGCCCACGCCGAGACGGCGGAGGATCTCGGAAGTGCGAAAGCTGATGTTGCGGGCTTTCGGGTAGATGAAGACCTCGCGCCGCCGGTCTACCAGCAGGGACCTCACGCCGCGCTTGGCGAGCAGCGCCGATGTCGCGAGCCCGCCGACGCCAGCCCCGACGATGAGCACGGGGATACGAGTGACGTCCATAGCCCTCTTCTTTCTTTGACGGAACTAGATAGTTCCGTCAAAGCCCAATGTGGCACATTCAGTCGGGACGCGCAACTGCTACGGCGCGGGTGCGCCGGCAAGCGGCAAAATCACGTCTTCCAGCACGCGCCGGACATAGACTCGGTCGATCGGCCGGCCGGTAATCACCCGCAGCACGTTGAGACCCAAGGCCACGTCGGGTATCAGACTCAGATCACGGCCGGCCGGGATTTCCCCGCGAGCCACCGCATGGTCGAGCACCACCCGGACCACATGCCGCGGTGGGGACAGCACCAGGTCATCCAAGGCAGCTGCCAGGACGGGACTGTGCATTGCCGCCGTCGCCACCCCGACAATCACCTGAATTGTGCTCACCGCAGCGTCATCGAAGTCAGGTACGGCGGCAACAAGCGCCTCGATGTCGCCGCGAAGGCTGCCGGTGTTGGGCGGCTCGACCGGTCCCAGTCGTCGTCTCCAGTGGGCGATCGCCTCGGCCACCACCACGGCCTTAGACGGCCAGCGGCGATAGATCGCGGCCTTGCCGACACCGGCGCGGGATGCGATGTCGTCCATGCTCAACCGGTCATAACCCAGTTCGGCCACACCCGCCAGCGTCGCATCGAGGATGGCTGCGTCCAGGGATCGATCGAGGCGTCCCCGGCTTCGCGCCGGCCGCGGGGTGGCGTGGCCGTTTTCGAGTTCCATGGTCCGTCCTAGCCGATACTGATTAGTTCCGTTCCATGGTATCGCCCGCGTCATCCGAAGCGCGACAAAAACTCCTCGGCCACGTCGACAACCCGTTCGCGATCGGACTGCACCAGACCGATGCGGGTCCGACGATCGACGATGTCGTCGACGTCGAGCGCACCCTCGTGGGTGATGGCGTACTCGAACTCCGCCCGGATCA
>JBOHEL010000627.1:0-2839 GCA_050700995.1 Sciscionella sp.
GGTGTCTGGCGGATTCAGTGGGCGCGAAGGTCCCTACCGTGCTCGGCGAAGAACGCGGCGAGTGCCGCTCGCCACGGGCGCAGTGGGGTGAGACCAGCTTCCCGCCACTCACGTGCGGAGAGCACGGAGTAGGAGGGGCGGGGCGCAGGCCGGGGGAACTCCCGCGAACCGCACGCACGCACCCGCTCGGGATCGGCGCCAAGCGCGGAGAACACCGCACGTGCGAGCCCACACCATGTGGTCTCGCCACCGCCAGTCGCATGTAGCACTCGTTGCCGAGGTCCGTGACCGTCCACAACGGACCGAGCTAGCTCCAGCAGTCCGGCAGCCAGATCGGCTGACCAGGTCGGTGAACCATGCTGGTCATCCACAACGGACAGGTTCTGCCGCTCGGACTCAAGCCGCACCATCGTCTTCACGAAGTTCCTGCCGCGCGCGCCGTAGACCCAAGCGGTCCGCACCACCCACGCCCGCGCGCCGGACGCAAGCACGGCGCGCTCGCCTGCCAGCTTCGACTCCCCGTATACCGAGCGCGGTGCGACGTCGTCGGTTGCCAGGTACGGGCGATCTCCGTCACCGGAGAACACGTAGTCTGTCGACACGTGAAGCAGCGCTACTCGGTGCTCGGCGCACGACTGGGCCAGCAGCTTCGGCCCGGTCTCGTTCACCGCAAACGCCCTGGCGTGATCGGTTTCCGCGGCGTCGACGGCGGTGTACGCGGCGGCGTTGATCACCACAGGGGCGAAGTCGGCCTCCTTCGCCGCCACCGCCAACGCCCCGACCATCGTGTCCACCGCGGCGGGATCTGTGACGTCCAGTTCACCTGACGAGGGCGCGCGCACCGGTCCGGTGGCGGCAAGCGCCAGATCGGTGCCGAGCTGGCCGTGGCCACCCGGTACCAGCAGCGCGAGTTCCTGACCCACCATCACACCTTCGCCCCGGCGCGCAGTGGCTCCCACCAGTCACGGTGCTCGGCGTACCAGCGGACCGTCGCGCCAAGGCCGTCCGCGAACGACACCCGCGGTGCGTATCCCAGCTCGTTCGCGATCTTGCTGATATCGACCGAGTAGCGCCGGTCGTGGCCCTTGCGGTCGGTCACCGGCCGCACCATGGAATCGTCCAGCTCCATCACCTCAAGCAGCCGCGCGGTCAGGTCGCGATTGGCCAGCTCGGTACCACCGCCGATGTTGTAGATCTCGCCGGGCCTGCCGCGCTCAGCAACCAGCGCGATGCCGTCGCAGTGGTCATCGACATGCAGCCAGTCCCGCACGTTGCCGCCGTCGCCGTATAGCGGCACTTTCCGGCCGTCCAGCAGGTTGGTCACGAACAGCGGGATGACCTTCTCCGGGAACTGGTATGGACCGTAGTTGTTGGAGCAGCGGGTGATGCTGACGTCAATACCGTGGGTTCGGTGGAACGAGCGCGCGAGCAGATCGGAGGACGCCTTGGACGCGGAGTAGGGAGAGTTCGGCTCAAGCAGGTGGTCCTCGGGCCATGAGCCGTCCTCGATGGACCCGTACACCTCGTCGGTGGACACGTGCACGAACTTCGACACGCCCGCGGTGAGCGCGCCGTCCAGCATGACCTGGGTACCGAGCACGTTGGTGCGAACGAACTCGGTCGAGCCCGCGATCGAGCGGTCGACATGGGATTCCGCAGCGAAATGCACCACCAGATCGACGCCTGACAGCAGCGCGGCAACCAGCTCATGGTGGCAGATATCACCGTGCACGAAACGCAATCGCGGCTGGCCTAGCACCGGTGCCAGGTTGTCCTTGTTTCCCGCGTAGGTGAGCGCGTCGAGCACCGTGACCTCGGCGTCGGCCAGTGCCGGGTACACGCCCGCCACGGCTCGGCGCACGAAGTTCGACCCGATGAACCCGGCGCCGCCGGTGACCAGCACCCGTGTGAAGACTCTCGATCCAGTCATAGCCGAAGTCTGGCACGGCCCAGGATCCGGTCGCTGCCGACCGGTGGTGACTGGGGCAGCTAACCTGGACTCCGGTGAGGGAGGGATGTGTGGACGAGGGACGCCAAGGGCTGGGGGGCGAGGACGGGCAGGACGCACCCGTCAGCCCGTTGATCGACGGCGCTGCCGGGGGCTCGAACGCGCCCACTCCGCATCCACGCACCCCGCAGGACACGCGCCCGTCGACGCGCCGCAGCCCCGTGCTGGTGATACTGCGGGTGCTCGTCGCGGTGTTGGCGGTTGTCGCGGTACTCGCTACCGGGGCAGGCTGGGTGACGCTGAACTGGTTCCGGCACAGCGCGAACACCACCGATGTGCTCTCCGAGCTCGATCAGCAGCCCGGTGCGCCGCCTGCCGACGACGGTGCCGACGACATCCTGCTGATCGGGGACGACAGCCGCACCGATGCGCAGGGCAACCCGCTTCCCGAGGATGTCCTCAAGGCGCTGCGCACCACCGCCAACCCCGGGGTGAACACCGACACCATCATCCTGCTGCGCATCCCCAAGCATGGCGGCAAGGCCTACGCCATCTCGATCCCGCGCGACACCTACGTCTCGATACCCGGCATCGGCTACAACAAGATCAACGCGGCATTCGAGCTCACCAGGGTGAAAGCGGCGCATCAGCTGCGCGCGAACGGCGTGACCGACGCACGCACGATCTCCCAGCGCTCGCAGCGGGCAGGGCGCAAGGCGCTGGTGTCGACCGTGCAGAAGCTCACCGGAGCAAGGGTGGATCACTATGCCGAGATCAACCTCTACGGTTTCTACCTCCTCTCCCGTGCCATCGGCGGGGTCGACGTGTGCCTGCGTGCGCCGGCACACGACAAAGACTCCGGGGCGGACTTCCCCTCGGGCCCGCAGACGG
>JBOHEL010000628.1:0-2838 GCA_050700995.1 Sciscionella sp.
TGTTCACTGTCGAGCACCTGGCCTTCGGTTATCACAGCGGCAGCTTCGAGTCGGGTGTCGAGCACGCTTCGGGCCTGCGCCGGGTCATGTCGCTGGCTATCGCCGGCGTGTTCGGCGGAGTGGCGTGGTATCTGCTGCGCCGCTACACCAAAGGCCAGCGCTCCGAGGTCGATGACGTGCTGTGGAACGGCTCCGGTGAGTTGTCGTGGCGCCGCAGCTTAGGTACATCGGTGATTTCCGAGGTCGTGATCGGTATGGGCGCGTCCATCGGCCGAGAGGCGGCGCCCAAACTGATGGGCGGCGTCTCCGGCAGCCTGCTGGCTCGGTGGGTGCACCTCACTTCCGCCCAGCGCCGCCTGCTCGTCGCCTGCGGTGCGGGTGCCGGGCTCGCCGCGGTGTACAACGTGCCGCTGGGCGGGGCGTTGTTCACCGCGGAGATCCTCTGCGGAAGCCTCAACCTCCCGGTGATCCTGCCCGCGCTGGCCTGCTCCTGGACCGCGACGCTCACCGCCTGGATCTACCTCCCCGCACATGCCACCTACATCGGCGTGCCCGTCTACCCCTTCGTCGCCCCCGAGCTCGTGTGGGCAGTCCTCGCCGGTCCGGTGATCGGTGTGGTGTCAGTGGGTTTCATTCGCCTCATCGGCTGGGTCTCGCTGCACCGACCCACCGGCTGGAAGGCGATTCTCGCCCCGCTCGGGGCGTTCACAATCCTGGGACTGATCGGTCTGCGGTACCCGCAGCTGTTCGGTAACGGCAAGGGCATGGCCCATGACGTCTTCCTCGGCGGCGGCGGCTTCGCCCTGCTGTTCGCCCTGTTCGCCCTCAAACCGCTCGTCACCGCGCTGTGTCTGGGCAGCGGGGCATCCGGTGGTCTGTTTACCCCCACGATGAGCACCGGAGCCGTACTCGGCGGATTCCTGGGAATGGTCTGGTCACTGCTGTGGCCAGGGGCTCCGGTCGGCGCCTACGCCATGATCGGCGCCTCCGCCATGATCGGCGCGGCGATGCAGGCGCCCCTTGCCGCGCTCGCGCTGGTCCTGGAGCTCACCCACAGCGGCTTCCAACTCATGATCCCGATGATGGCCGCCACCATGATCGCCACGGCCACCTCCCGCTACATCGACGGCTACTCCATCTACTCCGCCCGCCTCCCCGCGGAGTAGCCGGGAAACGCGACGCGTGCCGGACTGCGCTGGGCTGTCCAGCAAGGTGATCCGCGGGGTGCCCGTCACCGCTGGACGTCGCCGCTGAACAGCATCGCCGCGCCGTCAGGTCCGAACAACAGGTCATGAACCGCCGGCAACCCGGCTGGTCGTAACCCGCGGGCGGGCCCACAACGGTGAGTGCCTGGGTCCTGCCGTCCATGAACGCCGAGAAGACCACCGGCGCGAGGCCACCGGTGTGGTCAATATGGGTATGGGTGAATAGCGCCAGCCCGAGACCCGCGGGCGCGATACCGGCGCGCCCGCGGGCGCTCGAATACGCCGCCTCCGGCATCCACAAGTAAGATCATGAATGTTTCTCCACGTCTCCAGTTCGAGTTGCCGTCTGGCTGACCACGAGGCGACCATCCTGTGCCCGTCCTCGGCCAGATGTGCTCCTGCTCGCGCAGCTCGGCCAGCCGGTCCAGTTCGGTGATCACGCTCATGGATCGCTACGTCGCTGTTTCTATGGAAAGTGTTCCGCAGCTACCGCTGCCCAAAGGTTTGGCTGAGACCGATTACGGGATGGCGGCGACGCCACCGATCCTGAGGCCGGCTGCGCCAGGGCAGCCTGTTCCAGAAGGTCAGGAACGGGGCATGCGCCAGCGCAGCGACGTGCTCGCGCTGCGCGCCCAACACCCGGAGGCCGCCGGGAAGGTGCGGCTGCCCAACCGATCGGCACGTCGGCACCCTACCGGCCTGATCAAGACTCTTTGCGGGCCGCGGGTATGTCCCCCATCAACAGACGCGTCGACGTTCCGCACCTCTCGTAGATGCCGAGTGCGCGCCGGTCCAGTGTGACCAACTCGGCACCGGCGGCTTGTGTGGTGAGCGCGATAAGCGCGTCGTACACCGCACCTCCAGCGACGCCTAGCCTCGCCAGGCGGGTCGGCAGCGCGTCGTGCTCGCCGGGCTCCAGGGTGAGTCGCGGCCCGGGAAAGGTTCGCCGCAGAAACTCCGCGACCGTCGCTGGAGCCGCCCGGAATGGGTCAGGCAGTCTGGTCAGCACGGAGTAGGCCTCAAGCGCCGCGTACACCGGAAGACGTGGATCCTGTTTGAGGACACCGAGCGCTGCGGAGTGGTTCTCATGCCACGCGCCGAAGCAAGCGACGACGACCGAGCTGTCGAGAGCGATCACCGGCGGACGTGTTCCAGGGTGTCGCGCACCATCTCCGCGGTCAGTACCGGCATCTCCCGGTCGGCTACCGCCACTACACCGCTGGCGTGCTCGACGAGACGCATCGGGGTGACGGGAATCTCTATCTCGATCCGGCGGTCGACGATGCGGAGCTCAAGCTCGGTGCCAGGTGCCAAGTCGAGCTCGTCGCGCGCCGCCTTGGGAATGACGAGCCGACCTGCACCATCAATGGTGGTCCTCATGGCATCATTCTACCATTCCTAATGGCACTGAAACGCCATGCCTCAGGTCATGGCACTCAACACGACGGCGGTACGGCCGGTTGAGTGACCAGTCAGCCGGTGGTTACCCCGTCGCGCTCGGTTTGCCAGGCGTGCCAGCCGCCGATGAGGTCGGAGACGTCGGTGAAGCCGTGGGCGCGCAGCAGGCTGGCGGCCGCAATGGAACGGTAGCCGCCGGCGCAGTGCACAAGCACCGGTCGGGCCGGGTCGAGTG
>JBOHEL010000629.1:0-2828 GCA_050700995.1 Sciscionella sp.
AGCTCATCAGGTAGTTGAAGGACGCCATCGTCTGACCGAACTCGTCGTCGCTGTACACCGGCAGGGCATAACGGTCGGCCAGCGCCTCCCACGAATCGGCGCCCACGCTGTTGGCGATCGCGCGTCGGGCTCCCGAGAGCCACGTTGTCAGCACCCGCAACGGATGGCGCACGACCCGGCTTGCCAGCAGATAGTTCAAGAAACCGATCAGAAACCCACCGCCAAGAGAGACGGCGAAAATAGAGCCGCGCACTACTTGGTCGGATGCTGCCACTCCGAACGCTACGACATAGAAAGGGCAAGCGGCACAGAGGAATAGCCCGAATCCAATCATCGCCGCAGCGAGGTTCCGAAAGACCTTCCTTGTCGGCCAGGGCCGTCGGAACTTTGCACTGGTTTCCGGTTCCACGATGCCTCACCAAGTGAGCGCTGTTCGCACGCAGTCTAGAAGATCATCCCCTGCTCGGCGCGGAAACGGTGAGAACGCGCCCGATGCGGATGTCCGCTGGCCGGCTACGACTTTAGGCGGTTCGCCCAGCGGGCCGTGCAGCAAAGACCACCCCGAGTGACCATCAAGCCGCCGACAAAACTCGCCGGGCTACCACCCCGACAACCGCCGATCCGTTACAGTAGGCACTCGTCACGAGGTGATCGCCGAGCAAGGCTGGCAAACTTTCGCCAGGCGCCACCAGGAGGTGCACGATGCGCGGTGCGTCGGCCTCGTCGGTCGGCAAGAGCACACCTCGTCACCGCACGCGTGCCGGCGGGACGCCGGTGCAAACGCAGGTTTCATTGAAGAGCGGCAAGGGGTTCGCCGCGCTCACTCGGCGCCGTCAGCCATCGCCGAAGGCGGTTCTACTGGTCGCGTCGTTCGGCGCCTTCCTCGCTTTCCTCGACTCGACCATCGTCAACATCGCGTTCCCGAACATCCAGAGATCCTTCCCGTCTTATGACATTTCCAGCCTGTCTTGGATACTGAACGCCTACAACATCGTCTTTGCGGCCTTCCTCGTAGCGGCGGGCAAGCTGGCCGACGTGCTCGGACGCAGGCGGACATTCGTCTTCGGCGTGGTGCTGTTCACGGTCGCGTCCGGGTTGTGCGCCGCCGCCGGCAGCGTCGAGCAGTTGGTCGGGTTCCGTGTGCTGCAGGGCATCGGGGCAGCGATACTCGTGCCTGCATCTCTCGCACTCGTCGTCGAGGGCTTCGACGCTGCGCACCGCGCACACGCGGTGGGCCTCTGGGGTGCGGCGGCAGCCATCGCGTCAGGCTTGGGCCCGCCGGTCGGCGGGCTGCTCGTCGACTGGTCAAGCTGGCGGTGGGTGTTCCTGGTCAACATTCCGCTGGGCATCCTCGCAGTGATGGTTGCCTGGCGGGTGCTCACCGAAAGCCGCGCTTCGGGTCGGCGGCGGGTACCCGACCTGCGCGGCGCGACGCTGCTGGCCGCGGCGCTCGGGCTGCTGACCCTTGGGTTGGTCAAGGGCCCGGATTGGGGCTGGGCGAGCGCGGGAACCATCGGGTCGTTCGTGGCCAGCACGGCTACGTTGGGCGGGTTTGTGCTGAGCTCGCGGTCCCATCCTGCGCCGCTGGTCGAGCCCTCATTCTTGCGTGTTCGGTCATTCATGGCGGGCAACGCCCTGACCCTCGTTGCTGCAGCCGGGTTCTATTGCTACGTGCTGACCCATGTGCTGTACCTCAACTACGTGTGGCGCTACTCGCTACTGAAGGCGGGTCTGGCGATCGCGCCCGCCGCGCTCGTCGCCGCCGTCGTCGCGGCGGTGCTCGGCCGGGTCGCCGACCGCCGCGGCCATCGGACCATCGTCATTGTCGGCGCGCTTATCTGGGCCGGGAGCCTGGTGTGGTACTCCCAACGCGTTGGACCCGAACCTGACTTCCTCGGTGCCTGGCTGCCCGGCCAACTGCTTCAGGGGATCGGGGTCGGCGCGACCTTGCCGGTGTTGGGTAGTGCCGCCCTGGCCAGCCTGGCGAAGGGCGGCAGCTATGCGACTGCGTCGGCGGCCGTCAGCACCACTCGCCAACTCGGTGCGGTGATCGGCGTCGCGGTGCTGGTGATCCTGATCGGGAAGCCGGAGCATGGCGCCGCCGCGGAGGCGCTGCGGCGAGGATGGGTTATGGCCGCGTTTTGTTTCGTGGCAGTCGCGATCGGAGCCGTGTTCCTGGGCCGGACCCGCAACGTTTCTGCCGAGCTGGTTGAGCCCGAGCCAGAGCCCGCGCTCGCGTCGCGTTTCGAGCCTCCGACATCCCAACAGGCGGCCGTGCCGGTCGAGGCCTTGGTAACCGATGAAGCCGATCTGCTCGGGCAGCTGCCCCTATTCGCAGGACTGGACGCGGTCACCTTGGCGGAACTCGGAAACCGCGTCGAGGAGGTTGAGCTGGAGGCCGGCTCGTATCTCTTTCACGCAGGTGACACGTCCGACTCGCTCTACGTGATCCGCAGGGGCCGGCTGCAGGTGCTCCAGGAGGACATCGTGCTGCGAGAACTGGGCCGCGGCGAGGTAGTCGGGGAGCTCGGGCTGCTCGTCGACGCACCCCGTTCAGCGTCGGTCCGGGCCTTGCGCGACTCCACGCTTGTTCGGCTCAGCAAAGCCCAGTTCGACCAGATCGCCGACCGTATTGCGCTGGCGCCGCTGGTTCGGGTGCTGGCAACCTGGCTGCACCAGGCGCCACCACCTGCGGTGCCTCGCCCAACGTCGCCCGAGGTGGTTGTCGCGGTAATCGGCGTCGCTGCCGACGCACCGGTGTCGTCGGTAGCCAGCGCACTGCTTACCGCGCTGTCGGCGCGGCTGCGCGCGGTGGACCCCGGCCGGGT
>JBOHEL010000630.1:0-2827 GCA_050700995.1 Sciscionella sp.
GTTCCGAGCCGCAGCCGGGCTCAGAGAATGCCGACGAGTAGTGCGGTGCCGACTGCTCCGAGGCCGATCCCCACCACGAGACCGAGGGTGATCAGCTTGCTGATCGCGCGCAGAGCTTGCCGCAGGAGCACGCTCGCGAGGGCGATTATCAGGATGAAGACCAACGGCGGGAACGATGCCAGTGCGCTCATCGGACTCTCCTTCCGCGTGGCTCGTTTCGCGAGCTGCGGGAGTCCCGACCGAGCGGCCGGGGGTCCTTCACATTTTAAGACAGAACACATAAGATCGGAAGTGTCGTACTACGAACTTCATGTCTCAAGGGAGTAACCGTGCCTTCGAGTCGCACACCCGTGTTCGGTCCGCAAGCCACGACACGGCGACGCAGACTCACGCCCGACGAGGTGCGCGAACGCGTGCTGCGGACCGCGTGTGAGCTGACGACGGAGGCAGGGGGCCTGACTGTCAGCCCGGCCACGGTGAACTTCGAGTTGATCGTCCAGCGGGCCGACGTGCCCCGCAGCGCGGTCTACCGCATCTGGGCATCCAAGGACGACTTCATGATTGAGTTCCTGCGGTACTTCGTCCGGGAGAACAAGTCGGCGGACGAGAAGTGGTGGGGGGGTACGGCCGCGTTCGATCCGCAGACGATCGAGGTCGTCCGCGCCGTGGTCTACCAACGCAGCGCCGAGTTGGACACCGTCTCCGGGCGACGCGCCGTGCTGCGGGAAGCTGTCCGACAGGGAGCCAAGCAGAACTTCGCCGCCGTGCTGACCTCGCCGCACTGGCGCACATATGTGGCGCTGAACGCGACGGTCAATTCCATCCCCGACCCGGACACCAAGGCTGAGCTGCACGCCACGCTCTGCGAGGCGGACAAGTCCTATATCTGCAAGATGGTCGCGTTCTATCGCGGCATGGGTTCGGTACTGGGCATCCGCCCGCCACCGTCGTTGCGCTACGAGCACTTTGCCGCGGCGGGAGCCGCGATCGTGGAGGGCCTGGTGTTGCGGCACGTGCTCAACCCGGAACTCGTCGTGGAGGATCTCACCGTGCCGGGCCCCGACGGCGAACCGGAGTCCTGGTGCCTGGCCGCCCTCGGCTTCCTCGGCCTCACCGAGACCCTGCTCGAAGAGGACCCCACGTTCCCCGACGAGCTCCCGGCAGACCCCGACGCCCGTATCCACTGGCTCGACACCCGAATCACCGAAGCCCTCACCTTCACCGAACCCACCCCCGCGAAGCTCATCCCTATCCCCGAACTCGAAGACCTCGTCGACATGTAGCGGGCCGCCATCCTCAGCCACATCTGCCATAGCGGCACACGCTGAACGCGGCACCGCGCCCAGTGACGCCTGGTCGCCCTGATGCCGATCTGGCCCGCCCCGGCGCCGGGTTGGGTTCGCCATACCCCAAAGGACCTAACTTCAGCTAGCCGACGTACCACCCCACGCGCACAGCGTTCGCCGAGAGGGTCCGGAGTTCCGCGCACACCTTGTGGTCCACCACGATCCCGGTGCTCCGGCAGAACCGTGGAGCACCGGTGATCGTGCTCGTCGGCCCTGGCGCGAAGTTCCGTGCGACGAGGTAGTCGCGCATCACGTCGGGCGCGCGGTCACCGATGGCTTTCAGGACCCGCCAGCAGCCACCAGAGCCGCACTCGTGGCCTTCGGTGATCCGCAACTGTGGCGGGCCGGGCGAAATCCCCTCGTCCCCAGGCGGAGCTTCGAGCCCGGCGAAGAGGACACCTCCGGTGACGACTAGCCCGGCGAGCACCATCGCCAGCAGCCGTCCTGCTCCCCGCCGTGCGCCGAACCAGCACACCACGGCCGCCAGCGTCGTGTGGAGCCAGTAGACCTCGATCGCCGCCGGAACCCACGGCCCGGCCAGGTCCATCGAACGCGGCAGCACGAACCACGCCAGCAGCGCCACCAGGACCAGCCCGACGACCACCCCCGTTCTCGGCGACCGAGCCAAGCAGCACCAGAGGAGAACCGGCAGTAGGCCGAACAGGCCCGCGAACGGGTCGTTCCTCGCGAACGATGCCACCACCACTGCGGCCACCACGAGAGCCGCACGCCACCAGTGGGTCTTCACTGCCTCGTGGATCAGCACCCGACCATTGTCCGCACTCGAGTCCGGGCCCGAATGCGGGCGCGGCGAAGGGCGTCGACCTCGAACGCCACAATCGCGAGCGTGACTTGCAGAAGGAGCGCGGCCGCGACAAGAACGGCAACCGCCGATAGCCGCTGCAGACGGCCTCGGCGCGCCCGCCAAGGTCTGCGGTGGAGGCGTCCGGTCGCAGGTTCCACGGGCTTGTCCGTATGGCTGCGTGGCCCCACGTCGTCGGTGCTGGTGATTGGCCCGACGCGGAACGCGGCCTTGCCGCCGTCGGCGAGAAAGGAAGGGTAATAGTCGACATCGCTATCAAAACTATCACCGAACGTGTATAACGTTGTGGTGTCCATCGACAACGAGCTGGTGGGCAGCAACCGAGACCCGGGCCCGCTCCGGTCCGGTCTTCGCAGCCTCAGGAGTTCAGATGACCACGGCGCAGACTCCCCTCACCGAGTCCTACTGGCCAGGGACGGCACAAAAACAGGTCCGCGAGATCACCCTCGGCGACCTGCTTCGCGAGGCGGCCGACGTTGTCCCGGATCGCGTCGCGCTCGTCGACGGTGTCCCGGACCCCGCCGAGCGCCGTACCTGGACATACGCCGAGCTCCTTGCGGATGCCGAGCGGGCGGCTCGCGCGCTCCTCGCGAGGTTCGAGGCTGGCGACCGGATCGCGATCTGGGCACCGAACAGTGCCGACTGGATCGTGTTGCAG
>JBOHEL010000631.1:0-2819 GCA_050700995.1 Sciscionella sp.
GTGCCGGTGGCCACGGCCCCAAGAAACTGGTGCGGTGGCCACCGGCACTGCTGCCTTACCTGCGAGGCGAAGCCACCGTGTGCCTACGCGAGCATTCCGGCGACCGCGTGGTGTTCGAGACGAACCACCGCTTCGGCGACGGCGAGGGCCAGGTCGCGGTTGTGGACGATCTCGGGCGTCCGCTGGCCGTCGACAAGGAAGGCGACCTGCAGTGCACTTTCTCCGAGCGGGGACGGGCGACCGTCGACGCCCTGATGGACGCCATCGAGGAAGTGCTCGGGCTGATCCGTGACGAGGCAGGGCTTGCCGGCTTCCTCGCCTTCGGCGCGCTGCTCGGCGCGGTCCGTGGCGGGCACCTGATCGGTCACGATTCAGACGCCGACGTCGGCTATCTCAGCGCGCACCGGAGCCCGGCGGATGTGGCAAGGGAGTCCTTCCAGCTGCAGCGGATCATCGAGCGCGCGGGCTGGGAGACCTGGCGGTTCTCCTCCGCCGACTTCAAGGTGATCGTGCCCGACCCCGAGGGCGGCAGGGCGATCGATATCTTCGGCGGTTTCGTCGTCGGAGACACCTTCTACCTGATGCCGACCGTGCACGCGCCCTACCGGGAGTCCATGATCTTGCCGATCGGCGAGGTCGAGCTGGAAGGGCGCAAGATTCCGGCACCGGCCGATCCCGAGGCACTGCTCGCGGCGACATACGGGCCGGGATGGACGGTGCCGAACCCGTCGTTCAAGTTCACGCCGCCTGCGTGGCTGGTCCGCAAGCTGGACGGATGGACAAGGGGCGCCATCGCCAACCGGGGGTACTGGTGGCCGTTCTACGGCAGCCGGTCGGCGAAGGCGGTGCCGACCGAGCCCTCGCCGTTCGCACGCTGGGTGCACGAACGTGAGCCGGACAACGCGAGAATGGTCGACATCGGGTGCGGCACCGGCCGGGACGGGCTGTGGTTCGCACGCCAGGGCAGGCAGGTGCTGGGGCTGGACTACGTCCCGGAGGCGACCAGGAACGCCGGCGCGACGGCGAGCGAGGAAGGTATCCCAGCCGAATTTCAGACCTTCAATCTCTACGACCTGCGCCAGGTGCTCGCGACCGGCGCGCACCTGGCCCACCGCGACGCCTCGCCGACGCTGTACGGCCGGTTCCTGGTGCACGCGCTTGAGGACGTCGGTAGGCACAACCTGTGGTTGCTCGCCAGCATGTGCCTGCGCCGTGGCGGCAGGATGTACCTGGAATTCCGCACCGGTTTCGACGCGGGGAAGCAGCACGAGTTCGGCGAGCATTTCCGCAAGTATCTCAACCCCGACATCGTGGTCGAGGAGATCGAAGCCCGCGGCGGGCGTATCGAGTCGAGGGAGGAAGGGCACGGCATGGCCGTTTATAAGCATGAGGATCCGCACGTCTGCCGGATGGTGGCGACATGGCAACGCTGAGCGAGCAGGTGCGCACCAACATCCGGAAGCTGGCGCTGCGCGTGACCGGGCTGGGTACCGAGGTGAGCCGGCTGCGCGAGCGGGTCGCCCAACTGGAGCGGGAGGCCGAGGAGGCCCGCAGGTTGAACCAGCGGGTCGCCGAACTCGCGGACGTGGTTGCCGAGGTTCTCGTGCCTGCCGCGGACCGCGACGACGACAAGCTGCGCAAGGCCCTCAACACCTACAGCGAGACGTCCTTCTAGATATCACCGTAGGGGTTGCAACACCGACCCATCGGGTCACAGTGTGGCGCGGCCGCGACAATCGCAGGTCGTCTTGTACACCGCACCGCGTGCGATCGGGATCCAGCGGTCGCCGGTGCCGTCGCAGTAACCGCAGCTGACGGGCTCGCCTGCCAGCTCGGCGGCTCGGCGCTCAAGCTCGTTCAGCAGGGCATGGGCGCCGCCCGCCGTCATGGTGAGCAGCACCAGCTGGCCGCGCGCTCCAGTCAACGGCAGAAAGATTCGCGCATCGGCACGTTCGACCCTCCCCGATACTGTGACGTCCGCTCGCAGGTCCACCGATACCGCCCCATAAGAATCCATAGCCGCTAGTATCGGACCAATCGAACCATATGTGGGACTTAATTCCCATCTTCACTCGATCGGAGGACGGATGGCGTCTCGACCGACCGCGAAACGCAGGCGGCTGGCGCGCAGGTTGCGCGAGCTTCGGGTGCAGGCGGGAATGAACCACGAGCATGCCGCGGCCCGCCTAGGCTGCCAGCAACCGAAGATCTCCAAGATGGAGAACGCGGTCATCGCACTGAACGCGGATGACGTCCGCCAGCTCGCCGAACTCTACGGCCTGACCCCTGGCGCCACCGAGAGCCTTGTCGTGCTCACCAGGGAGGCGAAGCGGCGCGGATGGTGGCACAGCTACGCCGACACCTACGACGACGATGTGCTCGATTACTTCGAGTTGGAGACCGACGCGGCGCGGGTCTCCAACTTCGAAATCGACCTGATCCCAGGGCTGCTGCAGACCGAGCCGTACGCCAGCGCGGTGATCTCGGCCGCCTCGCCGTTCATCGCAGAGCCGATCATCGCCAATCGCGTCAAGCTGCGGATGGAGCGCCAGCACCAGATCCGCGACGGCAGCCTGTCGCTGTGGGCCGTGGTCACCGAGGCCGCGCTGCTGCGCCCAGTCGGCGGTGCCGCGACGCACCGGGGCCAGCTGGCGCAGGTGATCGAGCTTGCGCAGCGGCCGAACGTGCAGTTTCAGGTGATACCGACCCGAGCGGGCGAGCATATGGCGATGGGCGTGCCGTTCTCGCTTTTCAGCTTCGCCGACGGCGACGCCGTAGCCACCATCGACCACCTCACCGGCACGTTCTACCTGGAAGAA
>JBOHEL010000632.1:0-2815 GCA_050700995.1 Sciscionella sp.
CCTCGTCGCCGGCCTCGGGCACGCGGAATCCGTGCCGCAGCCGCACCCGCAGGGACACACACCCAGCTCAACTGGGCGCGCGGGTTCGGACATTCACCGTCGGCGCCGGATACCCGGGCGTCCGAGCGATCGATCGCCTTACGGACAGGCCCGTGACCAACGATCTTGTGAAAACTGGCGCTAAGGAGCTGGGCTGGCTGTGGGGCAGGTGACCGGGGTCACGGTTGCGTATGTTGAGTGGCCGTGTCCTGGGACGGGGATGAGAAGGGCTTCCTGACCGCGAAGCAGCGGGCGGTGTGTGGCTGTTTCGACGGAGCGCCCTCTGGTGAGGAGCTTGACCGGTGTTTTTTACTCGATGACGAGGATCGGAAGCTCATCGCGAAGCGTCGGGGCGACGCGAGCCGTCTTGGATTTGCGCTGCAGCTGACGACGGTGCGGTTCCTCGGCACGTTCCTGGATGATCCGTTAGACGTGCCGTCGGTGGTCCTGGACGGGCTGGCGGGTCAGCTGGGGATCGCCGATCCGTCGTGTGTGAAGAGGTATGTCGAGCGGTCGAATACCAGGTGGGAGCATCGGCGGGAGATCTGCCGGGTTGATGGCTGGAAAGAATTCGGCAGCGTTCGGGAGGAGCTGAGCAGGTGGATGGACCACCGGGCCTGGACTACCGGTTCGGGCCCGAAGGCGATCTTTGATGGGGTGATCGTCTGGCTTCGGCAGCGGCAGGTGCTGCTGCCGGCGGTGCAGGAGTTAGAGCGGCTGGTCAGCCGCGTGGTGCGGGAGGCGCACGGGCGGTTGTGGAGCACGCTGGCTGACTTGCTGACCGCTGGGCAGGCACGGCTGTTACTGGATCTGCTCGAGGTGCCGCATGGTCACCGGTTCTCCGCGCTGGAGGTGCTGCGTCGTGGCCCGGTGGATCGCACCGGCAAGGCGCTGGTCGCGGCGTTGAATCGGGTGGCGCAGGTGGCGGGGATCGGGTTGGGCGAGGTGGACCTGACTCTGGTCCCGCCGCGGCGGGTGGTGGAACTGGCTCGTCGAGGGATGACGTCTAACGCGACTGATCTGCGACGCACGATGCCGTACTCGAAGAGGTTGGCGACGTTGTTGGCCACCGTGGTGTACCTGGAGGCCAAGGCTACCGATGACGCGCTGGAGCTGTTCGACGTCATCATGACCAGCGAGCTGCTGGCCCGGGCGGAACGGCAGTCCAATGCGGACAAGCTCAGCCGGTACGCGCGGCTGGGCAAGCATGCCAGCCGCTTGGCCGCGGCGGTCAGCGTGTTGTTGGAAGCTGAGGAATGGGACGGCACCATCACGATCGATGTGCTGTGGGACGCGATCGAGAATGTGGCCTCCCGTGCTGAGCTGCGGGCATCGGTGGTCAACGTCCACCAGATCCTGCCCCCGGATGCTGATCCCGACGGTGAGTGGCGTTCGGCGTTGATGAGTCGCTATCCGCTGGTCCGCAAGTTCCTGCGGTTGCTGGCGGAGACGATCGAGTTCGGGGCCACTACCGACGCCGCGCCGGTGCTAGCTGCGCTGAAGGCCCTGCCCGGGCTGCTCGACGTGGGTCCGTCCAAACGGATTCCCGCTGGTTTCCTCGATGCCCGCAAGGTCGCGGTCGAGGTGGTGACCCCGGGCTGGTACGGGTTGGTGTTCCCGCGCGACCGTCCGCCGGAAACAGTGGACCGGGTCGCGTATGTGTTCTGCGTGCTGGATCAGTTCCATCAGCGGCTGCGCCGGCGCGACATTTTCGCCGTGGCGTCGTCGCGGTGGGCCGATCCGCGAGCCCAGCTGCTCTCCGGCCAGGTGTGGGAATCGGCCCGGGAGTCGTTGATGGATTCGCTGCAGCTGCCCACCGATCCCGAGGAGTTACTCGCCGAGTGCGCGACAGAGTTGGACGCGATGTGGCGGCACATGGCCGCCCGAGCAGCGGAGGGCGACATCACAGTCGACGGGCAGGGACGGGTGCACGCCGCGGCGCTCAAGGCGATCCCCGAGCCGCCGAGTCTGGTCGACCTGCGGCGGCGCTGTCAGGCGATGATGCCCCGCGTCGATATCGGGGAGCTGATCTTGGAGGTGATGGGTTGGCATCCGCAGTTCAGTGCCGCCTACACCCACGTCTCCGGCGGCGGCGCGCGGATCAGTGACAACCTCGAGGTGACGTTGGCCGCGGTGCTCACCGCGCAGGCGCTGAACGTCGGCTGGGGTCCGGTCGTCACCCCGGGGGCCGAGGCGTTGACCCGGTCCCGGATCGGGCACGTTTATCAAAACTATGTGCGCGCGGAGAATCACGCCCGCGCCAACGCCGCGCTCATTACCGGGCAGGCCGGGATCGCCACGGCGGAATTATGGGGCGGTGGGCTGGTCGCCGCGGTCGACGGGACCCGATTGGTGGTTCCGGTGCGCAGTATCGACGCCCGGCCCAACCCGAAGTACTTCGGTCGCAAGAAGGGCGTCACGCTCCTGAACATGATCAATGATCAGGGGGTGGGACTGTCCGGGATCGTGCTGGCTGGCACGCCCCGCGACTCGCTGTTCGCGGTCGATCTGATGTACCGCCGCGACGGCGGGGTCCGGCCGGAGGTGTTCATTTCCGACACCGGTTCCTATGTAGTTACCTGGACACCTTGCCCGCCGTTGAAGATCAGGAGCGGCCGTCCCGGTCGCCGGCAGGGGCTGATCCGGGGGGATACGTGCAGGTCCGCCAGCGGCGTCGGGATGAGGGCTCTGTCGTGGTTGAGCTGCTCGGCGACGACGGCGAGCCGATCGAGATCGTCGCAGGCTTCCTGCGGTCCCTCGGGGCCCGGAACTACTC
>JBOHEL010000633.1:0-2810 GCA_050700995.1 Sciscionella sp.
GGCCCGCACCCCGGCGTCGGTCTTAGGCGCGCCCACCACCGCCGCGGTGCGGCGGCCGGGCTCGGTGCTGCCGGTTCGTGCCCGCACGACCCCGCGAGCGACGTTCACCCAGCCGAAGGGGGTGCCGTCGTCGTCCTTGCCGAGCACGATGTCGGAGCGCCGCAGCTCGCGTAGCTCACCGGAGCGCAGCGCGCACCAGGTGGCCAGGAGCAGCAGCAGCCTGCGCTTCTTCGGCATCGCCTCGACCATCACCCTGAGCTCGTCAGGGTTTGCGGGCCGCAGTCGCCGCCGACCGCTGCGTGCGCCCGCGCCCCGGATGTGGACCGGGTTGCGGGTGAGGAGTTCATCGTCGGCGACCGCGGTGTTCAGGATGCTGCGGAAGGTCGCGTAGGCGTGGGCTCGTGCCGTGGGGCCGGCATCGAGGTCGTCGTACCAGGAGCGGACCTGTGCTCGGGTGATCTCGTTCAGGGGTGTCTCTGCGAACGTGGGGTATACGTGTACGCGCAGCGATGTCCGGTACTTGTCACGGGTGAGCGGGCGCAGAGGCTGGCCCTGGCTGTTGCGCCGGTTGAGGATCCACCGCTCGGCGTACTCTGCAAACGACGGCATCTTGGCGGCCTCGGCCTGGCGGCGTGCCTCCTCGAGCCGGACGAGTGGAGGGAGCCAGCTCGCAGGGTCTTCAACCAGCTTGCGCTCGGCGACGAGCCACGCCTCGGCGTCGATGCGGGCGACGAAGGTGCTCGGTGCCGAGACCGATTCACCGGTCGGTCCGCAGTACCGCGCCTGGTAGCGGCCGCTGGGCAGTCGGCGGATGCTTCCGAAGGTCCTCCTGTCGCTCCGACATATCATCCTGAGGTCTCATTTCGTGCCAGATTCGTGCCAGATTCGTGCCAGATTCGTGCCAGCCACGTGCCAGTACGTGCCAGATTCGTGCCATACAGGATTCCTTTTATGGATCGCTTTGTCCACTCGAGATTCGGACCGAACGATGCGTTTGTGCAGGTCAGAGGCCCGTTTGGTCGCACATGGCCATTTGTGGCCCATTCTGGCAATACCCTTTGGTGGATTTTTCAAATCCCTCCGCCACCGCTGTGAGGAAATGGCCTCTGAGAGGCTGTCGCACGAATCAGCGCGTTGAGCGCGTTTCGTGCGGCAGCCTTCGGCGTCCGGGCACGAGAATTGGGCCCATGGGCTACAACTTCGTGTTGGTCGAGCGTGATCAGTTGATGCTGATGCCGCCCTCGGTGGCGGAATGGCTTCCCGAGGATCATCTGGCGTGGTTCGTGCTCGATGTCGTCGCCGAGCTCGACCTCACGGACTTCCTGTCCGGGTATCGCGCCGACGGCCGCGGTGGTTCGGCCTATGACCCGGCGATGATGCTGGCACTGCTGATCTACGCCTACTGCACCGGTGAGCGGTCCAGTCGTCGGATCGAACGGCGACTGGTCGAGGACGTGGCGTTCCGAGTGGTCGCGGCCAACCAGCAGCCCGACCACGCCACGATCGCCCGGTTCCGTGTCACCCATGAGAGCGCGATCGCCGCGCTGTTCGGCCAGGTCCTCGCGCTCTGCTCCCGGCAAGGGCTGCTGCGGCCGGGGCTGGTCGCCATCGACGGCACCCGGATGGTCGCCAACGCCTCCAAGGAAGCGAACCGGACCGCGGAGCAGGTCGCTGAACAGATCCTCGCCGAGGCCGCGGCAACCGATGCCAGCGAAGACGCCCAGGCCGATGAGTCGGGGTCAGCAGGCAGCGGTCCCGATGGTGGTCTCGGGCCCCGGGCAGGGCGACGGGAGCGGATGCGCCGTGTCCTGGAGGAGCTCAAGGCCGAGGCCGACGAGCACTCCTACGAGGCCGTCATGGCGCGGCGTGCGGCGCAGGAGGCCGAGACCGGCATGAAGCTGCGCGGGAAGAAGCCGTCCCCGGGCCGGCAGAAGAACCGCGGCCGCCAGCACGGCAACATCACTGACCCCGAGTCGCGGCTGATGAACACCAAGGACGGGTTCGTGCAGGGCTTCAACGCCCAAGCAGTGGCCACCGTGGACCAGTTCGTGATCGCCGCCGAGGTCTCCAACCAAGCCTTCGACGCCCCGCTCTACGAGACCGTGATCGGCGCCGCGAAGACCAACCTCAAACAGGCCGGCGAACGGCGCCGGATCCGACGCGTTCTGGCCGACGCGGGCTACTGGAGCGAGCACAACCTCAACCTGGCCGGCGTGGAGTCGTTCATCGCCCCCGGCCGAGCCCGCAAACTGCGCCAGATAGCCGAATCAGAGCAGGCACGCACCGAGATCATCGACCAGGTCCAAGCAGGTGAACTCAGCAAACCCGATGCCGCCGAGAAGCTCGGTGTCTCGGTAGCGCGGGTGAACCAGATCCTGCGGCGACGACAAGCCGGCGACCCCGACAGCCTCACCCAAGCGGCGATCGAGAAGGTCGACAACCCAAGGGGACGCAGGACCTACGCCCGAAGAGCCGGCACCATCGAACCGGTCTTCGCCCAGATCAAACACAACCGCAAGATCCGCACCATCTCTCGCCGAGGCCTCACCGCAGCAGACACCGAGTGGAAGCTCATCTGCACCACCCACAACCTGCTCAAGATCTACCGGATGGCGTGAGCCGGGCCCGCGCCCCGGACACGGCTGAGGCGGGCCGAGCCCGCAAACGCCAAGAGGCTGCCACACATTCGTGCGACAGCCTCTCAGAGGCCATTTCCTCACAGCGGTGGCGGAGGGATTTGAAAAATCCACCAAAGGGTATTGCCAGAATGGGCCACAAATGGCCATGTGCGACCAAACGGGCCTCTGACC
>JBOHEL010000634.1:0-2806 GCA_050700995.1 Sciscionella sp.
GTCAGGAACAGGGCGACGCCAAGGATCGCCGCGGCGATCCAGACCCACACGCCGTGTAGATACACGACCGGGAAGATGAGGCCGCAGCTTGCCAACGCGGACGCCAGCAGGACCGGGCGACGGCCGAAACGGTCAGCAAGGTACCCGCCCCACAGGTTGCCGATCACCCCGACGACGATCATCGTCGTGAGGATGGAAGCCCCTCCGACCAGCGTCCCTCCCCGCACCGCCCAGACGATTGGGATGAACGTCACCAGGCCGTAAATCGTCAGCGCGCGAACGCTCCGGTAAGTGATCAACAATGTCATCGGGCGCGCGTGCCTGCGCCACCGGATCGCCCGGCCCCGCCGTGGCACGGCAGGCAGCCGGGGCGCCGAGCGCAGCAGGAACGGCGCGGTGGCCAACCCCGGCAACGCGATGATCCACAGGTTCAGCAAACCGAGATTCGCTGTCACGAGGCTCGCAACGGTAGGCCAGATACCGCGGCCAAGCTCGCCGCCCACGAGGAATACCGAGGTCAGAAAGCCGCGCTTGGCGCGAAGCAAGCTGCGCACACCCGCGAGCGCTTGCGGGTGGAAGAAGGCGTTACCGATGCCGATGAGCAATAACAGCACGATCAGTACCCACGTCGTGTGCGCGACCCCCAGTAGCCCGCCACCGGCGGAGGTGAGCAGCAGGCCGAGCACCACCAGGCTGCGTCCGCCGATACGGTCGGCGAGCCATCCTGTCACCGGCTGTAACGCTTGCCCGATCGTCAGTGCCGCGACAAGCACGCCGGCCATCTGCACCGGCTGGTGCAGCGAGGCGAGCACTGCGGGCAGCACGCCGGGCAGGTAGTTCGCCGCACCGTCGTTGAGCAGATGCGCCCAGGTCAGACCGAGCAATCGGGGGCGCGCGATGATCGGCCCGCGTGGCGCTGCGTTGGCTGCGGGTGGCACCCCGGAGGCGGCCCGATCGTCGGTGTCGCCGTCTCCGCCGAGGTTGCCCGCGTGCGGAGTGACATGCCGATCGGTCACGACGCCGGTCCCCTCCCACGGTCGTTCTCGGCTGGGCGTTACGGGTCGAACGTCCTCCAGGACAGCGTCGTCCCGCTCACTGTGTCCTGCGACGTGAGACCGGACACAGCGCCGGGCTCGTGGTGGCGGGATTGCTCCCGCGCGAGGCCGAGGTGCAGCCGGACTGGCAACCGATACGGTGCAGCGGTGGCAGAATCCGCTGGAACCGAGGGTGCAGAGAGCGCGGGCGCGCTGAGTGTGCGGAAGATGAGCCATATCGAGGCGTGCCTGCACCGGCCCGTCGGGTACACCACGCGTACCACCGGTTTCGAGCGCTACGAGCTGCCGTACACCGCGCTGCCGGAGTCCGACCTGGCCGCGACCGACATTCACACGATGTTCCTCGGCAAGCCGCTGGCCGCGCCGGTGCTGATCGGAGCCATGACCGGCGGATCAGAGTTGTCCGAGCGGATCAACCGGAACCTGGCGATCGCGGCGGCAGAGCTGAATGTCGGGCTCATGCTCGGTTCGCAGCGGGTGATGCTGGCCAATCCGGCGGCGGCCGCCAGCTTCGCGGTGCGCGAGTTCGCCCCCGATGTGCTGCTGATCGGCAACCTCGGCATCGCACAGCTCAACAAGGGCTACGGCGCGGCCGAGATGCGGCGGGCGGTGGAGTGGGTTGGCGCCGACGCGCTGGCGCTGCACACCAACCCGCTGCAGGAGGCTTGCCAGGACGGCGGTGACACCGACTTCACGCGGCTGGTGGAACGGCTCACGGAGGTCGTGCCGCAGGTTCCGGTGCCGGTGTTGCTCAAGGAGGTGGGGCACGGTCTGTCCGGGCGGGTCGCCGCCTCGGTGGCGGATACCGGCCTGGCAGCGCTGGACGTCGCGGGTGCGGGCGGCACCTCATGGGCGCGGGTGGAGCAGCTCGCCAGGTACGGCGAGGTGCTCTCGCCCGAGCTTGCCGAGTGGGGCATACCGACCTCGCGCGCGCTCATCGACGTGCACGCTGCCGTGCCAGGTGTGCCGCTGGTGGCCTCCGGCGGCGTCCGTTCCGGGATGGACGCGGCCAAGGCGTTCGCCCTCGGTGCCTCGGTGGTCGCGGTCGCACACCCGCTGCTGGCTCCTGCAGTGGACTCGCCGGACGCGGTGGTGGCCTGGCTGCGGCGATTCATCGGCGAGCTGCGCGTCGCCATGCACTGTGTCGGCGCTTCGGACGTCGCCGCGCTACGCGGGATGACCCTGAGCCCCGATCCGGGGTCAATTGGGGGCTAATCCCCATACCGGCAGCCCTTCGGCGGACCTAGCGTTCTTCTCACTGAGGGCTTGCTACGGAGGGACTGAGGGGATATGCGGTCGGGACTGGCAATCGGAGGCGTGGCACTGATCGTCGCCGGAGCGGCGATCGGGTTCGGCTGGTGGTGGCCGAAAACGGCGCAGGCAGACGAGCAGGTCACCGGAAAGGTCACGGCGGTGCGGATCGCCAACGATTCCGGCAGCGTGCGGGTGCGTGCCGGTGACGGCAGCGTCACATCCGTACATGAGCACTTCAGCTACAGCTGGCGCAGGCCGTCGGACCGGAGCTACTCCGTCGACGGCGGCACGCTGCTGCTGAGCGACTGTGGTCACTGGTGCTCGGTGGACTATGTGGTGGTCGTGCCGAGAGGTACGTCGGTCAGCGGGCATGCCACCTCCGGTGACATCACCGTGGACGGCGCCACGAATGTGGACGTGCAGGCAGACTCCGGCTCGGTGACCGTGCGCGATGTCCGCGGTACCGTGAAGACGCAGGCCAGCTCGGGTGATGTGAC
>JBOHEL010000635.1:0-2804 GCA_050700995.1 Sciscionella sp.
GACGGAGACGGAGCCCTCTCTGGCAAGCTAGGGCGAGTCGGTAATCTATCCGAAAGTATGACTCTAGGGCGGAGATGGAGGAGTCCCCTCATGGCAGCCGCTGCCGACCAGCGTAGGACCCCGGATCCGCAGGTGGAGCCGCGTACGACGAACCGACGGTTCTCCGCGGCGTACAAGCAGAAGATCCTCACCGAGTACGACACCCTGTCCAAACTGGAGAAGGGCGCGCTGCTGCGCAGGGAGGGTCTGTACTCCTCACTGATCACGGCCTGGCGGTCCCAGCGCGACGCCGGCGGCGCCGAGGCACTGGCCCGGCCGACCGGCCGACCGAAGGCCGACCCGCGCGACAAGCAGATCGCCACGTTGGAGGCGCAGAACACACGGCTGGCCGCCGAGCTGGACAAGGCGCGGACGGTGATTGAGGTGCAGGGAAAACTCTCCGCGCTGCTGGACCAGTTCGCCGCTGGCAGCGCGAGCACGACCGCGACACCGTCCTGACCGACACCGACACCGACACCGACACCGACACCGACACCGGCACCGACGCGGTCGAGGTTCCACCCGGGTTCGACGCCGCCCGCGAGCAGGCTCTGGAATATCTGAGCTCTCTGATCGGCCGGACCCGGGCCTGCGCCGCGGTCGGGATCCCCCGGCCGACCTGGTACCGGCACCACCGCTGCTGCCCGGAGCCGGTCCGGCCGATCCGTGAGCGTGCGCCACACCCGGCGAAGCTGAGCCTGGATGAGGAAGCCGAGGTCCTGGCCGTGCTGCGCGGGCCGCGGTTCGTGGACATGGCCCCGGCCGCGATCTGGGCCACTCTGCTGGACGAGGGTGTGTACCTGTGCTCGCAGTCCACGATGTACCGGCTGCTGCGCCGGCACGGCGAGGTTCGCGAACGGCGCCGGCAAGCCGCCCACCCGCCGCGCAAGAAACCCGAACTGGAGGCCACCGCCCCGAACCAGGTGTGGTCCTGGGATGTGACCGTCCTGCCCGGCCCGGAGAAACGGACCAAATACTTCCTGTATTCGATGATTGACATCTACTCCCGGTACACCGTGGCCTGGATGGTCGCCCCGAACGAGTCCGAGGCCCTGGCCGGACAGTTCCTCACCGACGCCCTGGCCAAGCAGGGCATCGGCGAGGACGAGGTCACCATCCACTCCGACCGCGGCGCGATCCAGACCGCCCGCTCGGTCCAGCTGATGCTCGCCGACCTCGGGGTCGCCACGTCCTACTCACGCCCGAAGACCAGCAACGACAACCCCTACTCGGAGGCGCATTTCAAGACCCTGAAATACCGTCCGGACTACCCCGGACGCTTCGGCTCGATCCAGGACGCCCGCACCTGGGCCGCCGGCTTCTTCCGCTGGTACCACTTCGACCACCGGCACTCCGGCATCGGCATGCACACCCCGTATGACCTCCACCACGGCCTGGCCGACGCCGTCCGCGACAAGCGCGCCTTCGTCCTGGCCGAGGCCTACGCCCGCCGCCCCGAACGCTTCCCCGGCAAACCACCGGCACCCCCGAAGCTCCCCGAGACCGCCTGGATAAACAAACCGACACCCCAGCAGCAGCTCACACCGACCATTCCGACACACAGTTAGAACCAACACCCCGACTCGTCAAAATTGACAGGTTCCGCCGCTTCGTACTGGACACCGGCGCCGCACGCAGCCAGATCGTCGATGACGGGACCGTGCCGGGCCTCACAGCGCACTCGACCGGCACTTCGACTGGAGCTCTGGGCACACGCACCGCGACACTCGCGACGCTCGGCGAACTGAGTCTGGGACCGGTGCGCGCATCCAACCTGGACGTCTGGCTGCAGCCCGGCCCCGCCGGGCCCAGTGCCCGGCACCTGCTCGGGATGGACCTGCTGATCCGCGCCTGCTGCCGGTTCTCCTTCAGTCACAACGAACTGGGCCTCGACCGTTCACCGGCCGCGGCCGCGCGGCTGCCGCTCACGCTGGTACCGTCCGGGCACAGCTACCTCGTCGCGACCTGGCGCCCCGCCGCTGGACAGCCGGTCGCGGCGAACGCGCTGTGGGACACGGGAGCGAGCATCACCGTGGTCGACGAGGCGTTCTTCAACGTCCACCGGGACCTGTTTCGTGACCCCGCCTCGTCGATCGGCACCGACGCCACCGGCACGAGCAGCACCACCAGCACCTACACCATCGCCGGCCCGACGATCGGCGGCCACCGGTTCGCACCGCACCGGGTCGCGATCGTCGACCTGTCCTCGGCCAACGCCCAACTCACCCAACCCATGGACCTGATCGCCGGCTACCCGCTGCTGAGCCAAGCCGACTGGATCTTCGACTACCCCGCACGCCGCTGGGCAATAACCACACCCCCCAAGTCGTAGGTTGGTCGAGTCCTTCTTCGGCGCCCCGCAACTCGAACTGCTCGGCCGCCATGAGTGGTCGACGTGCGAGGAACTGGCCAGCACGATCTTCGGGTACATCGAAGCCTGATACAACCCGCGACGCCGCCACTTGACCATCGGCATGCTCAGCTCCGTACAGCACGAACAAGCGCACACCGCCCACATCATGGCGGCGTGACAGCACACCGGAACCGTTCGGAAAAGTGGGGCAAGCTCAGCGGTGCTCCGCGCGGATCAGCTGGCATTCGGCCAACCAAAATGCCTTGGGGTCCGTGAACTGACGCAAGTAGGGGCTTCGACTGGCGAGATCAAAGAACATCGTAGCTGGTAAACCTGTCTTCTTGGCGACGACCAATGCCGAGAGAAGACTCGCGCGGCCGTCATTGTGCTCACGGAGACAGACCTCTTCGAG
>JBOHEL010000636.1:0-2793 GCA_050700995.1 Sciscionella sp.
ACTCCTGCCCGCGTCAGCCGCCGCAGCAGCCGCGGCCCTACCAGCCCGGTCGCACCGGTCACCAGCACCGTCATTCCTTGTCTCCTTCTCGGCGCGTGTCTTCGAGGCGCGCGGATGCTGCCTGCAGCACGCGCGCCGTCGCTGTGAGTTCCTCGGTAGGGCAGCCGGCGAAGGCGACCTCGTACAGCTGCTCCATCGGATTCGGCATCGCTGCATGCAACGCCTGGCCGGCTTCGGTCAGGTGCAGCACTTTCTGCCGCTGGTCCGCGGGATCGATGCGCTGTTCCACCATGCCCTTGCGCACCAGCGTCAGCACGATCTCGCTCACCGTCGCCCGCTCCACGTGCATGGCGACCGCGAGATCACGCTGCCGCAGCTGTCCCTCGAGCGCGAGCTGCGCGACGACCCACCACTGTGTGCCGCCCAACCCGTACGGCCTCAGGATCGCTTCCATCGCCGCTCGACTGGCAGCAACGAACTGTTTCGCTGCCATCCCCGCTGCGTCGCGCGCATCCCACTCCTGTCTGTCTGGCACCAGACAAACATATCAGGTACCTGACGATTGGTATACATCGTTCGGTCGAGGTCCGGGAATGGAGTCAGAACGAGATCGACTGTGGCTCTGGAGAAGGACTACATGACACCTCGATCGGACCTGCGGCGATGACGCGCCCATGCCGCTCTAAGGGCGGCGTCGTGCCCGGTCGGCGAGACCAACTGGGAGGCAGCTCCTCGGCATCAGCCGGGTTGATCGCCCTCGGGAAGCCGCTCTGCGAGCCGCTGCAGTCCGCCGCTGATCATGCGGTGACTTTGTCATGGAGCGAGTACGACAACCATGGGTTGTCGCGTCAACCAAGGTTGTCGTCGATCCAGCAGAGCCCCTTCAAACGTCCGACCTCAGTCGGCCAGCCGCCCGTGGCCAGGTATCGAGCGTGGCGAACACGCAGCATCGCCGACCGGCGCTCTCGGCGGCGACCAAGCCAGCCCGGTGGGCCACCCCCGTGGCGCTTGGTGTGGTGGTGGCCACCGTGACGGTGGACGGGTATACCCCGTCGCGCTGGAGTGTCTCACCGCCAGGACCGACAATGGGGATGTGACAGAGCAGCCCTTCGACGATGGGGGCCGGCGGCGCCGACGCAACGGTGTCATCTTCAACATCGTCGTGACCGTCATCGACGTGGTGGTGGCCATCGTCGCCTTCGACTTGGCCAGGCGGACGGGCGCCAGTGAGGCGGTGGCCTACTTCATCGGCTGCATCGGTCCCCTGTTGGGCAGCCTCGTCGTGTGGCTACGGGCCCGTGAGCTCAGTGGCGCCTCGATGGCGGTCCTTGCCTTCACGGTGCTGTCGGCGGTGGCCGTGGTCGTGGGCAGCCGGACCCCCGCAATGTTGTTGTACAAGGACGCGGTGGTGACCGGGCTGGTGGGACTGATCTTCGCGGGTTCGATGCTGTTCCCCCGGCCGCTGGCGTTCTACTTCGGTCAACGCTACGGAACCGACGGCACCCACCAGGGGATGGAACGCTTCGACCAGTTGTGGCAGTATCCACTGTTCCGCCGGGCCCAGTACGCCTGTACCGCGGTGTGGGCGATCATCTTCCTGGCCGAGGCGATCGGCAAGGCCTACCTGATCCACTCCCTGGGGTTCGACACCGCCTACACCTGGACCCAGATCCTGCCGTTCATCGCCACCGCCGTGGCACTCTTGCTGACCTTCGTCATGGTCAAGCACTACCGCACGGCCGGCAACCGGATCATGGCCGAACATCAGCACGCCAACACACCACCGCCATCCACACCATGAAGACCGCTCGTCCACACCATGAAAGACCGCTCGTCCGCATCGGGCCACTCGCGGACCCGCCGGCGAAGCTTCTCCGGGTGGTATCTGGTTTGGTGCGAGACTCTGGCCATGGCGAACCTCAGGGATCTGGCGACGGCCGAACGTCGCGACCTGGCCGACTACCTCGACACCCTCACCGGGGATCAGTGGGGGCAGCCCTCGCTGTGTCCCGGTTGGTCGGTGCGCGACGTGGTGGGACACGTGCCCAGCTACGACGAGCTCAGCTGGCCTGCGGTGCTGGCGCTGTTCGCCCGGTCGAGGTTCTCGCTGGCCCGCTGTAACCAGGTCGGCGTCGAGCAGAGCCGCCGGCTCAGCGCCGAGCAGCTGGTGGTGAGGCTGCGCACCCATGCAGTCCCCCGCGGCATCACCGCGATGTTCGGCAGTGGCATCGCGCTCACCGACGGGATCATCCATCATCAGGACATCCGCCGGGCGCTCGGTCACCCACGGACGGTGCCCGAGGAGCGACTGGTCGCGGCGTTGAGGTTCACGCCCCGCGCGCGGGCGCTGCCGGCGCCGGCAAATCTTCGCGGCCTCCGAGTGGTCGCGACCGACGTCGACTGGACCCACGGAACAGGGCCTGAGGTGCATGGCCCCGGGGAGGCGCTCCTCGTTGCTCTCGCGGGGCGACGGCAGGGACTGGCGGATCTCAGCGGCCCTGGTCTGGCCACACTGGCACAGCGGATAGCTGGTGCCGACGGCGGCGTGTCGCACTAGGAACCTCCGCGGACGCCGGCCCCCTGGTCCTGGTCCCGAACACCGGGTGCTCGACTTCGGGTTCGGTGTCTCGTCGGCCGCCACCAGCCACCTGTCCACGGCGGCGGCCAGGCATTCAGCCCGACGGGCACCGAGAGTTGCCCGTGACGGCGCGCTTCAGCGAGCCGATTCTCGTCCCAGTACGGAATGCCGCTGGCCGGATCGAGCCGGATCGTGAGCACGCGTTCGGTCCCAGT
>JBOHEL010000637.1:0-2791 GCA_050700995.1 Sciscionella sp.
AAGGGTCGGTTTCAGGTGCGCGTGACCGGAACTGGCGAGCGTGCGGCCACCGGCTGCGGTATGGCGCGCTGGCCCTTGGCGAAGCCGTAATAGAGCGAGCCGCCGATCGCGACGCCGATGAACCACGAGAACGGCGCGATCACACCGAACGCGGGGAGGAGTGCGAATACGGCGGCCACCGCCGCGGCGGGCAGGAATGCGCAGTTGACCAGGTCGTAGGCGGGTGAGACGAAGTTGGCGACAATGTTGACCCCGACGGCACCCGCCCGAGAAGCTGGGCGGGGTCGAGGATCGCCTTGCCGTACACGGCGACCGTCGCCGCGGAGACGATCGCCGAGGTGAGGCCGTCGTGCGGGTCAGGGAACGGTGGTCATGCCGATTTGCGTGGGTGATCGTCGTGGTGGTCGGTGAGGGCGTGTTCGATCCGTGCGAGGCGTTGCTTGATCTCTGCGAGTTCTGAGGTGGCGTCAGGGTGTGCGGCCTGCTCGAGGACGGCTCGGAGGTAGGCGGTGTAACGGATGCCGCGTTTCTTGGCCTCTTGTTTGAGTTCGGTGATGACGTCGACGGGCAACCGGAGTGAGGTCGTGGCCATGGGCTGGGGTTCGACCCAGTGGCCGTGTTCCATCTCGGTGCTGGTGTCGTTGGTGTCGTAGCGAGCTCGTCGTACCGTGCGGATGGGGCGCTGATCGGGTGGTCGAGCTGCGGGTCGTAGCCGAACGATCCGGTGCGCGGCCCTCGGAGTTGATGCGGTGCGAGGGTGGCATCGTTCGTGGCACGAAACCAGCGCAAACGGTGTCCAATACCTCCGTCCAATGCACCGCGACACCGGTGAACCCCAGCGGGGGAGGCCTGACAGCCTGTGTGTCAGTCCTGCTGGCGGTGCAGTGGCCAGCCTCGGATGGTTTTGGGCCGGGGCGGCGCGTAGGTGCCGATCTTGCTGGTGGACAGCCCGAGGGCGTATAGCGCCTCGGCGAGCTTGACGGCGGCGCTGACGCCGTCGATGACGGGAACGCCCGCGAAGGTGTAGTCGCCGATGTTGTGGGCGTCGGACATCCACAGCGCCAGCAGGCTGTAGGCGTTCCATTTGCGTTTGTCTGCGTGCGTCGGTGCCAGGTCCGCGTTGTAGAGGCGCCCGGTGGGATCTGCCGCGGCCAGCGTGTGCTGGTCGGTGCGCTCGACGGTGACATCACTCATGGCTTGCCTCCATTCGGGCGGTTTGGGGCGCGGGGGCCCCGGTGTCGGTGGAATCGTCGGGCAGGCCGATGGGCCGGGTGATGGCGAGGTAGAACGCGCCGCCGAGCACGACCCCGATCGGCCAGGAGAACGCCGCGACCGTGTGCAGTGCGGGCACGAGCGCGACCACGGCGGAGATGAGCGCGGCTGGGGCGAATGCGCCCAGCGCGCGAGGGTTCCAGCCGCCCCGGTAGTGGTATCGGCCCGAGGGGTCGTCGGAATAGAGGTCGTCGATGTCGACCTGTTGACGGCGTCGCAGGTAGTAGTCGGCGAAGATCACCCCGAACAGCGGCCCGAGGAAGGCGCCGAGACCGCCGAGGAAGTAGTTGATCGCCACGGGGCTGGAATAGAGGTTCCACGGGGTGACCAGCAACGCCAGCACGGCCGAGATCAGCCCGCCCCGCTTGAAGTCGATATGCCTGGGTGCGACGTTGGCAAGGTCGTAGGCGGGTGAGACGAAGTTGGCGACCACGTTGACGCCGATGGTGGCCACGGTGAAGGCCAGCGCGCCGACGATGGTGACGACCGGGTTGTGAATCATGGCGACGATCCGGATGGGATCGGTGATGGCCTTGCCGAACAACACCATGGACCCGCCGGTGACGACGACCGTGACGATGGCGAACGCGAGGAAGTTCAGTGGCAGTCCGAGGAAGTTGCCGCGCACCACGGTGCGGCGACTGCGGGTGAAGCGGGAGAAGTCGCAGAAGTTCAGCAGTAGCGTGGAGAAGTACGCGATGGTCAGCGAGATCGCGGCGGCGAACGCGAGGGCGGCGCCCGCGCCGGACAGCTGCAGCGAGCTGAGGTTCCACTGCAGCTTGCTGCCTGCCTTGATGCCGATCCAGATCGCGAGGATGGCCATGATGCCCCAGATGGCGGGGCCCGCCCAATCCTGGAACTTGCGGATGGTTTCCATGCCGCGGCGGATCACCAGGAGTTGCAGCACCCACAGCAGGCCGAACGCCGCCCATCCCAACGGGGACAACCCGAGCGCGCCGCCGCGGGTCAGTGCAGCCAGCCCTGGGAACAGTTGCACGCTTAGCACCACGACGGCGGTGGATGCCAGCCAGGTCTGGATGCCGTACCAGGCGATCGCGACGAGCGCGCGGATCAGGGCGGGCAGATTCGCCCCGAAAACGCCGAAGGAGATCCGCGCGATCACCGGGAACGGTGCGCCGGTGCGCTGGCCCGCGAATCCGGTCAGGTTCATCAGCCCGAATACCACCAGGATGCCGATCACCAGCGCGACCAGTACCTGCCATGCGGCCAGCCCCAGGAAGAACAGCCCGGCGGCGAAGGTGTAGGTGCCGACCGAATGCACGTCGGACATCCACATCGCGAACACGCTGTAGGTCCCCCAACTGCGCTGCTGCGCCGGTGCGAGGTCTGGGTTGTGCAGGCGAGGGCTGGGGCTTGCCATGGTCACTCCAAGATCGGCCGCTAAATTCCATAATACGGAACTGTGATACCGTTCATTGAAATGTTAAGCAGCTTACATTGGCATCGTCAATGCTTATGGCCTGTCTGGAGTCATTCCAATTGCAGCGGCCATCAGCCC
>JBOHEL010000638.1:0-2786 GCA_050700995.1 Sciscionella sp.
CGGGTTCCCGCTCAAGCTGCAGGGCGCTCACGGCGGACCCACACGCGCGGTCGCGCTGGTGGATTGAGTCGCCCCAACCTCGCCAGGATCAGCCCGGCCGTTGCGGCCTCCGGCCGTGTAGGCGGCCTCGGTGAGCGCGAACGGCATGGACGCGACCTCACCTTCAGGGATATCAGCCAGTTCTGCCCAACTGCGTGCGGCTATGCCGGTGCCCACCTCGGGTACACCAGCGACGTGGTGGAACTCGTGGAGCGCTACCTTTACCAGCCGCTGCCCAAGCCGTTCATGACCATCGTTCGCGCCGCCAAGCGCATGCAGAACGGTCGGCCGGACGCATATGTGGGATACGTGCTGATCGCGTTCATCGCGGTGCTGGCCGTGGTCGTCGCGCTGCCCTGACCGGTGCGGGACAGCCTGCCGTCTCGTGATCAGAACTCGTGCTCGGCGAGGTCTAAACCGCCGTGGTTCCCATTCTCTCCGATGGTAGTGAGCGCGGGCACCATTTCGGTGGTGATCAGGCCGTGTTCACTGGTCAGCTCGTCGACGATGTCGAACGAGGCGGCGATGTGATCGGGTGTGTCGATAATGATGGTTGTGACGGGAACATGTCGGCTCAACTGCAGGACGCGGTCTCCGTGTGGCTTGTGATCGCCATGGAAACCCCAGATCCCGCGCAGTGCGGTAGCACCGCGTGCTACCGAGGATTGCCGTAGTCGTTGGATCAGCGCACGGTGAATAGGCTGGCCGTGGTGAAGGGCGGATTCAGAGGTGTACACCATGAGCTTCTGCCAGAGGTTCAAGCCCTGCGCGTCGACCTCGGGTAAGGCGTGTGGCCGTTCGAACAGTTCGCCGTCACGCTTGCACACACGGACACGTTCCAGGGTGATCAGGGGGCGCCGTAGCAGCCCGCCGAGTTCGGGGAGCACCTGTGTTATGCGATCCCCGCTTCCCACGGCGATGATCATTACCGGTACGTCTGCGTTCTGATGGAAGAACCGTGCCCGCTCCCGATGCCCGTGGGAAGTCCCGTCGACTCCTAACAGTACGGTCGCGCCGTCGATGCCGCGTCGATGGAGCAGATCACAGACGGCTTGGAACGCGGGCATGCGGTAGACACGTTCCTGCCGTCCAACGTAGATAGTCAGCTTCGTGGCCTCGTGTAATTCCTCGGGAAGGGTGATCGGCCCTATCTCGTCCCGCAGCAGGCGGGCTCGCTCCAAGGTCAGCAGTCCCCGGCGATTGACCTTCCTGATCTCGGGAAGCAACGCCTCGATTCGCTGCCGGGTGTCGACCGCGATCGCGGCCACCGGAAGGTCTTCGGACAGCGTCAACGATTGATCGCTACGCAGATGATGTTTCAGCCCGAAGCCCGCGACGCCACGCAGCAGCACGCTGGTAGCGACAGCACCGTTCCCGTAGACATCCATCAACGCATCGGCCAGCAAGCGGTGTCCACTGCGTGAGCGTTCGCCGAAGAAGCTGGTCACCTTGAGGCAGTCGTCGTTCACAGCGCGGCTCCGATCAGCCGTCCGAGTGCGGCGGCCGCGACTCCGAACACGAGGCTGACCACGATGTTCGCCGCCGCCACACCGGGTTGGCGCTCCTCGCTGGTCCGGTGCGTCTCCAGCATCCAGGTTGAGAACGTGGTGTACGAGCCGACGGTCGCGCTACCGGCCACCAGTGCGGCACCGTGGTTGAGTGCGAGCCCGGTGACCAAACCGAGCAGCACCGCTCCGGAAAGGTTCACGGTCAGCGTCCCGAACGGGAACGACTTGCCTGCGCGACTGGCCACCGCGCCGTCCACGAGGAAGCGCAGCACTGAGCCTGTGCCGCCGAGCAGCACCACACCTACCCAGACCAGTGCGCTCATGGCAGCACTCTCACCCTGCGCACCATGGCCGTTGCGACATACACCGCGCCGAAACCGGCGGCAATACTCGCGATCGCGTAGGAAACTGCCAAACCATAGGTGTGGTGGTCGAACATCGTCACTATTTCAACCTGCATCGTCGAGAAGGTGGTCAACCCGCCACACAAGCCGGTACCCAGTAACGGGCGCCGGTAGCTTGACAACGGTAGCCGCTCCTGCAGCCGCGTTGTGAAATACCCCAATAGGAAACAACCGAGGACATTGACCGCGAAGGTTGGCCAAGGCCAGCTGCCGGGCGTGCTCGGAAAGAGCTCAGCCAGCGCGGCGCGAAGGGCGGTCCCCACCGCGCCGCCGACAAAGATCGCGGCTAGTTCGCGACGATCACGCCTAGCCATACCAGGGCCACACTCCATCCATGCATGTCGTCGCAATTCGCTGTGCCACAGGACGATTGGTGCTCCTTACACACCGACACCCGCCCCGGTCACCCTAACCTGCCACTCGCACGGCCATAGGCACGCCAAAGTAGGAACCGCGAGTGGTACCGCGGCCGAGGTTCGACGAGTCCACCACATTCCCCTTGGACCGCCGAAGGCGGCCGAACGGAGAATGGGATAGCCGAGCACTCGGTTATGGTATAGGCGATGAAGTGTGAGACCCGGTTTTGTGGTCGCGGTAGCCGTCCGCAAGCGACATCGTGGTCGGTCTGCTCGCCGCCGCTCCATCGGAAGTATCATCGTGCTGGCCCTGCGTCGCCGAGTACCGCACTGACGGCACGGCAGGCCCGGGGCCGCTACGACCTTTGAGCACCACATGCAACAACGAGCCCGCGCCCGACGCGGTCGACCCGATCGAGGAGTGACTTGTGCGACGGTGGTGCCTAGCAGGTTGGGTCATCGTGCTGCTCGGCGCGAGC
>JBOHEL010000639.1:0-2782 GCA_050700995.1 Sciscionella sp.
CAGGGCACCAGTTCACCGGGGACTGTGCGGAGTACGCCAGCCGGTAGGAGTCGAGCACCGCCCGCCGCTCCGCTACCCCAAGTTCCGTCCACTGGCGACCGTCCGGAGTGGACCGCTTGCCGGATTCCAGCTCGGCCACCAGCTCGGAGATCGGCCGTGCCTTGCCCGCAATCGTGTCGTACCAGGCGTGGTAGATCTGCAAGAAGATCCACTGTGTCCATTTGTAGTACTCGACGTCGGTGGTAGCGAAACGGCGCCGCTCGTCGTGGCCGAGCCCCAGCCTGCGGATCTGCGCCACGAACCGCTCGATGTTCGCTTCCGTCGTGGTCCTCGGGTGCGTTCCCGTCTGCACCGCGTACTGCTCCGCCGGCAAGCCGAAGGCATCGAAACCCATGGTGTGCAACACATTGCGACCGGTCATTCGGTGATAGCGCGCGAAGGTGTCAGTGGCGATGTACCCCAGCGGATGCCCGACGTGCAGGCCTGCGCCCGACGGGTACGGAAACATGTCCTGCACGAACAGCTTGTCCGAGGGGAGAGGCTCCGTACCTGCGAGCGCACCGACGGGATTCGGCGCATTGAAGGTGCCTGAGTCGAACCAGTACCGCTGCCAGCGACGCTCGATCTCGTCGGCGAGCGCCGCGGAGTAGCGATAGCCCGGAGCTGCTTCGTCACCGGTTTTCACGTCACTCATGTGGCGGGTTCCTTCCCTGCGTATCCCTGACTCAGCAACTGACTGTGCCTAAACAACAGAAAGCCCCTCAGCCCGAGTGGGCGTGAGGGGTTGCCGCGCCAACCGTGAAACGTGGTCAGCGCGGCCAGCTAAGGAGCAGGCCAGACGTGCTCATGGCGTAAGGATAGCGCACACGTATCAGGTGAGCAGCGGCACACTGGCAGGATGCGCGCGCAACGCCTCGCCCTCGCCACGCTCGTACTAGTGACGCTCGCCGGATGCGGCGGCGGCCCGCACACGGTGACCGAAATACCACCGACGACCGACACCGTCCACGCACATGGCCCGCTGCGGGACGGCGACTGGCCGACATACCACCACGACAACGCGCGCACCGGAACCGCCTCGGGACTCTCGCCGCTCGGCACGCTGCGGCAGGCATGGCGGACACGGTTGGACGGCGCGGTCTACGGTCAGCCCCTCGTCGTCGGCGGCGCGATCGTGGCTGCGACCGAGAACGACACGGTGTACGCGCTTGATCCAGGAAACGGCAGGATCACATGGCGACGGCACCTCGGTACGCCGGTGGACGGGTCGGACCTGCCATGCGGCAACATCGACCCGCTCGGCATCACCGGCACGATGGCATACGACGAGGCGACCTCCCGGGTGTTCGCGCTCGCGGAGACCACCGGAGGGGCGCACACCCTCTACGGTCTCGACGTGCACTCGGGGAAGGTCGACGTCAGGGTGCCGCTGGAACCACCGAAAGGTGAGAAGATCGCACACCAGCAACGCGCGGCACTGACGGTGCTCGGCGACAGGGTGTATGTGGCGTACGGCGGGTTGAACGGCGACTGCGCGAACTACGTCGGCTCGGTGGTCTCGATGACCACGGCAGGCACCGAGCCGCGCTCGTACGCGGTCCCCACAGTCAGGGAAGGCGGTATCTGGGCGCCTGCCGGTGCCGTGGTGGACGGTGACCGGCTGCTCTACGCGGTAGGCAACGGCGAGTCGACACACAGTTACGACGGCAGCGATTCGGTGATCGCACTGACGCCTCAACTACGCAGGGTTGACGTGTTCGCGCCGTCGAGTTGGCCCTCGGACAACGCGGGCGACCTTGACCTCGGCTCGTCGTCCCCGACGCTGCTCGGGCCGTGGGTGTTCGTCGCGGGCAAGCGCGGCACCGGGTACGTGCTGCACCACGACGCGTTCGGCGGTATCGGCGGCGAGGTCACGCAGCTTGCGGTGTGCCGCTCCTTTGGGGGCAGCGCTGTCGACGGCGGCACCGCGTACCTACCGTGCCTCGACGGGACACGGGCACTGACCATCGACGCGAACGGCACTGCGCGGGTGCGCTGGCAGGCGCCTGTGGCGGCGGCAGGTTCGCCGGTTGTCGGCGGCGGCGCGGTATGGGTCGTTGACTACCAGGGCGGGGTGCTGTATGCGCTGGATCCCGGTACGGGTTCGGTGCGGGCCAAGCTCGACATCGGCGAGTGCCCCCACTTCGCCTCGCCGACGCTGTCGGGTTCCCACGCGTACATCGGCACCATGCGCGGCGTGGTGGCCGTTGCCGGCGCGTGAACGACACCGTTGGACACCGGCGCGGGGTGACCGTGTCAGGGACGCAGGCCACGACGCTTATCCTGGTCCTCGTGACGGACTCCGCGCCATTGCTACTTCGCCTGATACTGCTGGTCGTCTTCGTCGTGCTCGGCACGCTGCAGGCCACCGTCGGTTACCGCGGGCTACGCGGGGAACTTCCTCGTGACGGGCGTGCGGGGGTGCGCACCACAGCGACCATGCGCGATGACGCGGCCTTCGCCATGGCGAACCGGATCGCGGGGCCGCCCATCATGGTCGGCGGCCTGGTAGCGGTCGCGGGCGGGCTGCTGCAGTTCTTCGTTCATGGCACCGCCGCGACCATTTTGACCTGCGTCATCGCCCTCGTCGGGATGGTTTCGATCAGCGTGGCAGGTGGGCTACATGGCCACCGCGTCGCCGCCACGATGCCAGCAGCGGACCCGGCACCCGAGGCGTCCGGCTGCGGAGGCTGCGCCTGCGGCTCCGCGGCCTGCGCGGCCGCGGCACTCGGCTGACGCCCTC
>JBOHEL010000640.1:0-2766 GCA_050700995.1 Sciscionella sp.
CTTCGGCCTGCTGACGCGCCGACTCCGACTGTTGGCGCGCCGCCTCGGACTGTCGGGCACCAGCGGCGGCCCCGGCAGCGCCGACATGCACGCCGAAGAAGGTGCCGACCACCGTTCCGATCACCGTTCCGGCGGCCGTGATGGGGCCTGATGCATCCGCGACCGCCCCGTAACGGAACACCGCCGCCAGAGAAATGCTCAGCAGCACGACGAGCCCGCCGATTACGATCCAGAACCCGTACGACTTTTCGTCGATTGTCATGGCTACTCGTCCTCCAACGCGAGGTCCGGGGCGGTTTCCTCGCCAACCGGCCAATGAGAGCGCGGCCTTTTGACGGTCGCCGCCTCCGCGCGCAGCAACGCATCCAGCCAGCTGCGTACGATCTTCACCACCTCATCGGGGGAGGTCGCGACCTGGGAGGCGGTGGGATCATCGAGACGCACACCCAGAATGCGGGCACGAAACGCCGGTGAATTCCCTCGATCAAACCACGTTCGCACGATCAGCGACGCTTCCGTACCGGCCATCACAACCTCCACACCAGCACCGATACGTGGCGCCATCGAATAGCGCGGACGAGGGAATTCGCTGGTAGTTCTTGACCTGATTTAGCCGCAGCACAGCCCACGTGACCGCGGCGGCGTTCCGGTACTACCGCCGGTCGTAGTCAGATCGACGGTCGGGGCGGTCGCGATCAGGCCGCTCACGATCGGACCGGTCCCGATCGGGTCGGTCCTCGTCCCGGTACCGCGAAGCCGACTCCTCCTCGTCTTCGTCCTCGTCGTCGTCTTCGCACAGGATATGTGGCGCACAGATCTTGTCGTAGAGCCCGAGGATCTCGTCTACGGTGCTGGTCTTCAGCGTCTCGCAGTGCTTGACGTGCGCATCCCGCTTGCAGTCTCGCACCGCCTTCTCGCCGGTCAGCACCGACACGGCGGCGCATCCCTTGGTCCAGCAGGTCAGCGCGCGGCACAGGCATTCGACGAAGTCGTTTGTCTCGTCGAAGCCGTTCCAGACCAACTCAATGTGGCGCCTGGCGACAAGTGCCTTCGCGTAGACCGTCTTCAGGTCGGTGGTAGCTGGATCGGCGCTGAGGGCGACGTTCACGTCATCGATTTCGCCCTTGTATTTAATGACGCGATCGTCCAGCGCACTCGGTTCCTTGACGAGATTGTTGAAGCAATCCTTCGCGTCGTTGGCGCGGTGCTGGTACTTGCCGATCCGGTGGTCGAGCGAGCGGTAGTCGAGGTCGTCGACGTCGACGTCGAAGTCGCAGTCCTCGTCGGCGCAGCAACCTCTGGCTCCACCGCAGTCCTCGAGTTGCTCCTGGATCCGCGCCCACGCCTCATCGAGACAGTCGACAACGCGCTCCTGCTTGATCAGGCATTTGATCTGCCCGATCAGGCGCTTGATCTGATGCCGCATTTCCTGCACCTGCAGCGCGGCCAGATGGCGCTTGGTGCGGTAATCCTTGCGCGTCGTGTCGTAGGCGCTCTGCGCGTTGTGCAGGTCCGCCTCGTAGGTGAGGTTGTACGCGGCCTGAGCCGCCACGCCCTGCGCTTTGCAGGTGAGGACGTCGATCAGGTGCGGATCACAATCACCGCGGTCATCGTCCCGCTCGTCGGACTCGTGCGGCTCCCGCTCCACCGCGGGCCTCTCGCTGATCATGGGGGCTCCCTTCGTCCGAGCGCACAACGAAGTGTCGCCAGCGAGCTGTCACCACACCGTCGCCGGAAATCGGGCCGGCAATTCACGCGACGGTCTGGTGACGGCAGGTCTCGACGATCTGTTGCGTGGCTGGTTACGAAGCCCTCGCTGCCGTCGGACGCAGCATCGTTGATCTGCTCAACCGGCGGTTCGACGAGATCGTCCCGATGAATCCGCCGTTGCGGGCCGTGTTGGCCGGAACGGCGGACTTCGACCGGGTCAACTCCAGCCCAGTGGCCGTGATCCAGTTCCCGGCCGTCTCGGTGTACTGCTACCGGATCACCGTCGACCACGAGACGCGGCCAGGCTGGTCGGCTGTCGGCAGTGTCGACGGGATACCACGGCTGCCTCTTCGCATGCACCTGCTGGTCGCGGCCTGGGACACCGTCGTCGAAAGCGAATTGAAATGGCTGGGTCTGACCGCGCAGGTGCTCGAAAGCGAGGGGATCCTGACCGGCCCGCTGCTGCACCCCAGCGGCGACTGGGACCCCGGCGACGCCATCCACGTCGTCGCTGACGACCTCCCGCTGGACTCGATGAGCGAGGCCTTCGAGGCGCTGACCACCAAGTATCGCCTCTCGCTGCCCTACGTCGCGCGGGTGATCCGCATCGACGGCCGGCGCGAGGCGACGGACGAACGGGTCACCACCGTTGCCGCCCACGTGCAGGGGGCCAGCGAGTGATCATCGAAACCGCCGTCGGCCCGGCGAACGTGCTGCACCGCCTCGCGCTCGCCATTGAGTGCGTCGACGCCCTGACCGACCGTCCCAGTATTCCTGCCGTCTCAGGCGTCCGGGTTGGTCGTGAGGTGGACTCGCGCCGCCTTCCCCGCGACGCCGACCCCTGGTGGCCCTGCCTGGACTTCGATGCCACCGGAGCCGGGTACCGCACGCTGCGCCGCGAGCCCGGGCTCCCCGACATCGTCACCGTGCGGATCGAGGACCCGAACCGGTACGTCGTGCCCCGTCGGCTGCGGGTTCCGCTGTGGACCGCGACCGACGTCGAGGCCGCTGACCGCACCCCGCCGACAGGGCGGTACGGGCCAGCACGGTCCCGAC
>JBOHEL010000641.1:0-2762 GCA_050700995.1 Sciscionella sp.
CGGCGGCCATGCGGCTCGGTGCGACCGCGCTGCGCCGGGGCATGGCGACCGCCGACCGCGCCGCCTGGTCGCGGCGGTGGGCGGATTGGGCCGCGGCGGGTGCGTTGCGCGCGTCCTTCGAACCGGTGGCGGTGCCCACCGCTCGCCGCCTCGCCGACACGCTGAGCCCCTCCGAGTCGGCCGGAACGACCCCGGTGTCCGGCGCCGAAATCCTCGGCGGGCTGATCCCGTGCAACGCGATCGCCGACGAGATCCTCACCGACCACCCCGGCCGGCTGCGGGCGGTGTGGATCGACGCGTCCAACCCAGCCCACTCGCTGGCCGACTCCGCGCGCTTCCGCCAAGCCATGCGCGCCCTGGACCTGACGGTGGTGGTGGACGTCGCGTTCACCGAGACCGCGCGGCACGCCGACTACGTGCTGCCCGCGGCCAGCCAGTTCGAGAAGCACGAGGCGGCGCTGTTCACGCTGCACTTCCCGCACAACACCTTCCAGCTGCGCAGGCCACTGATGGACCCGCTGCCCGGTGCCCGCTCCGAGCCCGAGATCTACACCGCGATCGTCGACCGCCTCGGCGTCGTCGATCCTCGACTGCTCGACGAGCTCACCGCGGCGGCGCGGGTGAGCCGCCGAGCGTTCGCGCTGGCGTTCTTCGCCACCCTCGAACGCAGCCCGCGGCTGGCCGGGCTGGCGCCCTACCTGCTGTACCGGACGTTGGGTGCCACCTTCCCCGAAGGGGAACAGTCGGTGGCCCTGATCTGGGGCTTGTCGCAACAGTGCGCTATCGCCCAGCCCGACGCCGTCGCGCGTGCCGGGTTCACCGCCCGCGGGTTCGCGCAGGGCGAGCAACTGTTCGAGGCGTTCCGCACGCATCACGAGGGGGTGCGGTTCAGCGACGACCGCTACTGCGACGCCTGGGGATACATCCAGCACCCCGACGGCAAGATCCACGCCGCCATCCCCGTCCTGCTCGACGAACTGGCCACGATCGCGGACACCGAACCGGCCTACACCAGCGAAGAATTCCCCTTCGTGCTCTCGGCGGGTGAGCGCCGCTCCTTCACCGCCAACGTCATCATCCGCGACCCCGGATGGCGGCGCCGCGACAAGCACGGTGCGCTCCGCATCGGTGCGAGCGACGCGCGCGAGCTCGGGATCGACACCGGAGACTCGGTGCGGGTGGTCACCGAGACCGGCTCGGCCGAAACGGTCGTGGAGGTCAGCGACATGATGCAGCGTGGACACGTTTCCCTGCCCAACGGGATGGGTGTGGCCCATCCCACCGGTGACGGCGCTGAAAGCGTTGTCGGCGTGCCGCTGAACAGCCTGACCTCCGGTACCCGGCGGGACAAGTTCTCCGGATCGCCGTGGCACAAGAACGTGCCCGCCCGCATCGAAGTCCTCGCCACCACGGCCGAGGCAGGGCACGACTCGACCACGACTGAACAGGCCCCAGCCTGACTCTGGTGATCGCCGAGACCGTCGCAGGTCACCGACGCCACGGCCACGAGCACGGATCCGGCTGACCCCGACCAGGAGAGGCACTGAGGATGAAGCGCACCACAAAGAGGACCCCCGGGCCAGGTGACCCGTTGATGCTGCCTACAGGGCTGAGACTGCCGAACCGGCCGACCGAGTCTGGCGGCACACCCTCACCCATGATTCTCCGTAACGGTCCAGGCGCCCTGCACCCCCGACGCGGGCAACGTCGCAGCCGGGCTACCGCACCGGCAGCAGAGGAGTCGACGGGTGTGCTGGTCGGACAGACCTCCGGTAACCCAGGCGAACCGAGCTGCAGGCGTAGCGATGAGTAACGTAGTTGTGGTGACAGTGCAACCGCGTGTGCACCGGCCACCGGTGTACTAACGTGGCCCCGCAGCCGTCCCACGGCATCGCCCGGCCCGCCCCGGCCGGCGCGGCGGTCGCCGATGCGATGATCCACTCCCCGAAGGTGTGCCGAGCGCACACGACCGTCGCGCAGGTACGCGACCTGCTTCGCGACGACCACGTCCACGCAGCGCTGATCGTGCACCACGGCAGACTGCTCGCCGTGGTCGAACGGTCCGACCTGGTCAACTCGATGCCCACCGACGGTTGGGCCCGAGCGGCTGGCGGCCTCGAGGGCCGGGTAACACGTCCCGATGCCGAACTCGCCGCCACCTGGCAGGCAATGAAGGCGGCCGGCCGCCGTCGCCTCGCCGTGATCGACAGTGACCGGCGGCTGCTAGGTCTGTTGTGCCTCAAACGCAGCGGGCTCGGTTTCTGCTCCGACTCCGACGTACGTGCCCGGACCGAAGATTCGATCATCTGCGACGCGGACGACCGATGTGGATCTGGGCGGTAACCGGTGGCGCCGCGGCACGAATCACGCAGCACGGCGAAGGAACCCCTTGCGCACGGAATGCTCTTGAATGCTCAGCGAAGCCGAAGACATTCGTGACCTGCGACAATCCGGCCAGCTGAATAGCCCTCAGCCTCAATCCGTGGAAGGACCGTGAGTTGAGTCGGGTTGATCGGCGGGTTGGCGTGTGAGAGTGCCTTCTGGGCAGGGAGAATCGGGACTGCGACGTCCTGATTGACTCCGAACCAAAAATGCACTGACGGTGACACTACCTCATGCGTGGTCGCGGGCCACCCCGATGTTCGGTGATCAACACCGTGCCCACCCCGCCCTACCGGCTTCTGCTCAACCCCGCCGTTCAACGCCAGGCCCTCACCTGGGCCAGCTCGCACCAGAATGCAAAGAAGCCTCCTACTCTAACC
>JBOHEL010000642.1:0-2755 GCA_050700995.1 Sciscionella sp.
TGCGGGGACGCACTGCTGAGCAGGAAGCCTGCGCAGATACCTGCAGACACGCTAGAACCGGCGCGCTGCTCGCGCCGACAGCACAGTTTACGTCCAGGTCAGCAGTCGGTCCAAACCGGCCCCGGATGAGTTACCACGGTGCTCTAGCGGCGGTGGCCGTTCGCCAGTCCGCGGGCCCAGGAACACCGGCCGTCACGCGACTGCGCACCGCCAACTCAGCGCGCCGCGAAGCGGGCTGCGGGCCCTTCCAGTACGGCTCGACTGGCGGCCGGATTCCAGTGCGGCCCCTGGACGCGGGTGAACACCTCGATCTGCCAGACGATGTCGTCGGGGTCGCTGAGCTGGAACGCGCCGATGCTGTCGGCGGTCACCAGATGGTCATCGAGGAGGGTGAACGAGTGGGCGGGGCGCCACCACATTGCCGCCTCGGTGATCACCCACTCGAACCGGTGCGCCTAGTCGTCGAGGATCCGCTGACGGGCCAACCGGGCAGCGGCCGCCTGCTCGGCGTCCCGTCCGGCCGGGTGCGCCCGCTGGAATTGGGCCAGCGCGTAGGGACGGATCTGCTAACAGTCCCGGGACAACCAGGTGCTGGATGCGGCGCAGCAGTGTCGCCCGTTGTTCAGTTGCCCGACTTCGGCTTGTTTGGGGGCGTGTCCGGCGGCCAGCTCGCGGCGCAAACTGCGCAACTTGATATTTTCGTCAGAAGAGTTGACTGCTACCCAGGTTGAAGACATTCTTTCAGGGTAGCTCTCGCCTCGGGGAAGGACCCTCATGCGCCTGCTCAACCCGAACACCAGCTCCGACGACCTACAAGGCTGCGACCGGCTCTGGGACGACGGTGAGGACGTGATGGTCCAGCTCCGTCCGGCCACCGCAGCCGACCACAGCACGATCCTGCCGAACTATGTCCCGGACGGGGAGATCCTCGGACGGGTGTCCAGGGCGGCGTTGCTCGAAGCGGCTCGCAGCCTGGGCCTCGCATGAGCGATATCGACGTCATCGGTCTGTACCAGGGGATCACCCACCGCGCGCTGCGACTGGAGACACGGCAACGGTACGCGGTGCCATGGGAGGACGAAGGGCTTGCGGCGTGGCGCCGGGGCGAGCCGGAGCCTCCGACGCCGCAGAGGGACAACACAATGGAGACCCTCCGCTTGGTCGTCGAGTCCGGCAGGCGAATCGGCCGAGTCCGGTTCGTTGAACTGCCGATGACCGAATATACGCGTCACGAGTTCGAGGTCGCCTACCCCCGGCTCACCGAGGCCGGTGAGGAGATCCACATCCTAGATCGGGCACTGCACCCGGAGTTCGACCACGTCCGGGAGGACTTCGTGATCTTTGACGAGACCTCCGTCATGTGGTATCGGTACACCGCCGAGGACATCCTGACCGGCTATGACTACACCGAGGAGCCTGAGGTGGTTCGCGAGTGTGTGGCCCTGGCTGAGGAGGTACGCGCCGCGGCGGTGCCCTATCGCGAGTTCATGGTCCGCTTGAGTTGAGCGCGGCGTTCGGCAAGAGCACTGCCCGGCAGCGCAGGCTGGGCGCGCTGCTGCGTCGGCTGCGCAAGGCCGTCGGCCTGCCCGGACCTGCCCTGGCGGGTCGGCTCGGCATCTCGCAGTCTCACCTGTCGCGGGTGGAGCTCGGTGAGGCGGTCGCCACCGCCGAGCTCGTCATCGAGTGGACGCGAGAGACGGGCGCGGGCAACAAGGATCGCGCGACAGCCACCGCCTTGGCGGAGGCCGTCGCGACTGAATTCCTTACCTGGCGGGAGATGATCGCTAGCGGGCTGGTGAAACGGCAGCGCGACGCCCTCGCCGCTGAGGCCGCCGCGGCGACGATGATCGCGTACGTGCCCTCACTGATCCCTGGGCTGATGCAGACCACCGAGTACGCCACCCCACTGGTGGCAGGCAAGTACCCGGACCGCGACGACGTCGCCGAGGCGGTGGCGGTTCGGATGCAGCGCCAGGTCGTCCTCTACAGCCGGGCCAAGACCCTGCGGTGGGTGATCGGGGAGGCCGGGCTGCGGTGGCGAGTCGGACCGCCGGAGGTCATGGCCGCTCAATTGGACCGCCTCGCGGCGCTGGCGGTCGAGCCGCACTTGGACGTGCGGGTGCTCCCGTTCGAGCGCACCGGGCCGGCGTGGCACGACCACGGTTTCACTATCCTCGCCGACCGCGCTGACGGCGAGCTCGATCTGGTTCGCCTCGAGCTGCTGACCGGGTTGGTCAACGTCACCGATCCCACGGAGGTCGCGCGGTACCACGCCGCGTACGAGCAGCTGGCGGACCTGGCGCTGCGCGGCGCCGACGCCGTGCCACTGATCCACCGGGCGAGGGACGAGTTCTCACGGCGGTAGCTTTACCCAACCTCTTGCCAATTTACCGGGGTAAATGAGATAGTCGTCGGGTAGCCGTTCGACGCCGATCAGGAGCTGACAGCCATGACCATCGCGGATGCCTCACCCGACCGGCACCTGATTCGTTCGCCCCGCATTGCCGCGAGCCAGTTCGAGGAGATCGCAGATCTCGTGCTGGTCGGCGTGAGAGCGACGGTGTGATCCTTTTGGCCGCGCGAATTCTGCAGGTACAGATGACCTGCACCGGGGATGGTCATGATCACTGGATCAGTGAGGCTCAGCTAGGCAATGCACGGTCGTCGGGTCGATACCTGGCGATCTGTGGGTGGCTCGTGATGCCAGCGTCGTTGGTGGCGCCACCCGGCAGACCCTGCCCGGCCTGTGCAGCGG
>JBOHEL010000643.1:0-2743 GCA_050700995.1 Sciscionella sp.
GCACCCGTGCAGGCGAGCCACAGCGGCCGAACCAGGCTCGGTGTGAGGCGCCGCACCCGGTCTGCGACGATGGTTGGTATGGCAGCCGTGAACACCAGTACCGAACAGACCAGCACCGCCACCGCCAGCAGCCGGGTCTCCCGTCGCATCGGGAGCATCGCGCCGTCGGCAACCCTCGCCGTCGATGCCAAGGCGAAAGAACTCAAGGCGTCCGGCAGGCCGGTCGTCGGTTTCGGTGCGGGCCAGCCCGACTTCCCGACCCCTGACTACGTCGTACGGGCCGCCGAGCAGTCCTGCGCACAACGGGCCAACCATGGCTACACCGCCTCAGGCGGCCTGCCCGAGTTCAAGCAGGCACTTGCCGAGAAGACCGCGCGCGACTCCGGTTACCAGGTCCGGCCGGAGCAGGTGCTGGTGACCAACGGCGGCAAGCAAGCCGTGTACAACACCTTCGCGGCGCTGCTCGACCCTGGCGACGAGGTGCTGCTGCTCGCGCCGTACTGGACGACGTATCCCGAGTCGATCACGCTCGCAGGCGGCGTACCGGTGCAGGTCACCGCCGATGAGTCCACCGGCTACCTGGTGGATGTCTCACAATTGGAGGCGGCACGCACGCCGCACACGAAGGTGCTGCTGTTCAACTCGCCATCCAACCCCACCGGAGCGGTTTACCCGCGCGAGCAGGTCGAGGCGATCGGCAGGTGGGCACACGAGCACGGTATCTGGGTCGTCACCGACGAGATCTACGAACACCTCGTTTACGACGGCGTGCGGGCCGAGTCGCTGCCGGTGGTGGTTCCCGAGATGGCCGAGCAGACGGTCGTGCTCAACGGCGTGGCCAAGACCTACGCGATGACCGGCTGGCGGGTTGGCTGGATGATCGGCCCCACAGATCTGATCAAGGCGACCACCAACCTCCAGTCACACCTCTGCGGCAACGTTTCTAATGTGGCGCAGCGTGCCGCGCTGGCCGCGGTCTCCGGCTCGCTTGACGCGGTCGCGGAGATGCGGACCGCCTTCGACCACCGGCGCAAGACCATCGTCGAGCTGCTCTCGGCCATCCCGGGCGTGCGGTGCCCGGTGCCACAGGGCGCCTTCTACGCGTACCCGAGCGTGAAAGCGCTGCTCGGCAAGGAGATCAGGGGAGAGCGGCCGTCCAGCAGTGTCGAGCTCGCCGACCTGGTACTCCGGAACGCCGAGGTCGCTGTGGTGCCCGGCGAGGCGTTCGGCACCAACGGCTACTTCCGGCTCTCCTACGCGTTGGCGGAGAGCGACCTGATCACCGGTGTGACACGGATGGCCGAGCTGCTTTCCGAAGCCACCGACTGAGAGTTCCGCGGTCAGCCGATCCGGACGCGCGCGACGGCCTTCCCCAGCACGGTCTGGCCCGCGAACTTCGCCGTGAGCAACACCGTGGCGACGCCGTGGGTCAGGTCGGTGATCTTGCCGGTGAACATCACGGTGGCGCCCTCGTCGCCGTCGGGAACCACGACTGGGCGGGTGAAGCGCACCCCATACTCCAGTAGCGCTCCCGGATCGCGGGCCCATTCGCTGACCAACCGCCCGCCAAGAGCCATGGTGAGCATTCCGTGCGCGATCACTCCTGGCAGGCCGACCTCGCCCGCTACCCGCTCGTTCCAGTGGATCGGATTGAAGTCAAGCGAGGCACCCGCGTAGCGCACCAGGTCAGCGCGAGTGACGCGCACTTCCAGCGGCCCGAGCTCATCCCCCACGTTCACTGTCATACGCCCTCACCCCTGACGACGAGTTGGGCGTGCGCGGTCGCTACCTGTTCGCCCTCCACGGTGTTGATCTCGGCACGCACCGCGAGGAAGTCGTTGCCCGCCCTTGCCGTGATGTTGTCGACGTGGGTGAGTACGACGATCCTGTCACCGGCATGCACCGGGCGATGGTGGGTGAAGCTCTGGTTGCCATGCACCATCCGGCTGTAGTCCAGCCCGAGCTCGGGGTCGCTGATGATCGTCTCGATCGCTTTGATGTTCACCAGCGTCAGGAACGTCGGCGGCGCGATCACGTCGGGGTAGCCTGCCGCGCGCGCCTGTTCGGGATCGCGGCAGAGCGGGCTTGACTCGCCGATGGCGTCGGCGAACTCGCGGATCTTCTCGGCCGCTACCTCATAGGGCGGGGTCGCTGGGTAGCTTCGCCCGATGAACGACTGATCAAGAGCCACCGCTGCAGGCTACCTGGGGGTGTGGCGGGTACGAGAGAGGCCGCCCTCCGTCGTGGAGTGCGGCCTCTGTCGCGTTTGATGGGACCGCTGTGGTCAGCGGGTCTCCTTGTGCGTCCGATGTGTGCCGCAGTTCGGGCAGAACTTCTTCATCTCCATGCGATCCGGGTCGTTGCGCCGGTTCTTCTTGGTGATGTAGTTGCGGTGTTTGCACTCCTCGCACGCCAGCGTGATCTTGGGTCGCACGTCGGTGGCAGCCACGGCTAAGCCTCTCTCTACTCACAACCCCACAGCACTGTCACCTGGGGCTCCGGGGGCAAGCCCCCGTACGGGTCTGGGGGCGAGCCCCCATGCTACAAGAGCGGAGCCGGCTCACATATTCCGTGAGGACCGTCCACCCTATTCACGTAGCGGTGGCCGGACTTGAACCGGCGACACAGCGATTATGAGCCGCTTGCTCTACCGACTGAGCTACACCGCCCTGCCGCCCCAGGCTACCCACCAGGGCAACCACACCCGGACGCAAGCACCCGAGCCGATCACCCATGGGGGTCC
>JBOHEL010000644.1:0-2742 GCA_050700995.1 Sciscionella sp.
CCCCCGCGACCGCGTGGTCCACCTCCTCCGCACCTGCCAGCGCCGCCTCAGCGGTGCGCTCGCCGGTGGCAGGGTTCGTGACAGGCGCGGTCCGCCCAGATGTCCCCTCAACACCGTTGCCGCCGATCCAGTGGCCCAGGTTCTTCATCGACACTCCTGTCCGTACTCCGTGAGTACTTTCCGACGGCTATAGCCGTCGAAAGTACTCACGGTGCTAGTTGAGGTAGTCGCAGGTGGTGCGGGATAGGTAGTTGCCTCGGCCGGGGCGACCGAGGTAGCGGCCATCGTCGACGATGACCTCGCCTCGGGAGAGCACGGTGGCGGCCCTGCCGGTGACATGCTTGCCCTCGTATGCCGAGTAGTCCACGTTCATGTGGTGTGTCTCGGCGGAAATCACCTGCTCGGCGTGCGGATCGTAGATCACGATATCGGCGTCCGACCCTGGCGAGATGGTGCCCTTGCGCGGGTGCAGCCCGAACATCCTGGCGGGCGCGGTGCTCGCCAGCTCCACCCAACGGCGCCTGCTGATCCTGCCCTCGGTCACGGCCTGGTGCAGCAGGTCGACCCGGTTCTCCACACCCGGCATGCCGTTGGGGATCTTGGAAAAGTCCTCACGTCCCAATTCCTTCTGTCCCTTGAAGCAGAAGGGGCAGTGGTCCGTTGACACCACAGACAGATCGTCGCTACGCAGCCCCCGCCACAACGCCGCTTGGTGCTCGCGCGGCCGAAGGGGCGTCGAGCACACATACTTGGCGCCTTCGAAGCCCGGTTGCGCCAGCTCGTCGGTTGACAGGAACAGGTACTGCGGGCAGGTTTCCGCGAACACCGGAAGGCCCCTGTCGCGCGCGGCGGCGATCTCCGCCACCGCTTCCTGCGCCGAGACATGCACCACGTAGAGCGGCGAGCCCGCCACCCTCGCGAGCTGGATGGCACGGTGGGTGGCTTCCGCCTCCAGCAGCGCATGCCGGACGTCGCCGTGATAGCGCGGATCGGTCTTACCCGCCGCGAGCGCTTGGCGCACCAGCACGTCGATCGCGATGCCGTTCTCCGCGTGCATCATCGCCAGCGCACCGTTGTCCGCGGCCTGCTGCATGGCGCGCAGGATCTTGCCGTCGTCGGAGTAGAACACTCCCGGGTAGGCCATGAACATCTTGAAGCTCGTGACGCCCTCGCCGACGAGCGCGTCCATCTCCTTCATGGACTGCTCATCCACATCGGAGAGGATCATGTGGAAGCCGTAGTCGATCGCAGCGTTGCCATCCGCCTTGGCGTGCCAGGCATCCAGCCCTTCCCGCAGCGAATGCCCGACGGTCTGGATCGCGAAATCCACGATGGTGGTCGTGCCGCCCCATGCGGCGGCCGCCGTCCCGGTTTCGAAGGTATCGCTGGCGTAGGTGCCGCCGAAGGGCATCTCCATATGCGTGTGCGGGTCGACACCACCGGGGATGACGTACTTCCCGCTCGCGTCGATCACCTGCTCCGCGCCCTCGGCCATGCCGGATTCGGGAGCGAGCAGTGCGACGACCCGTTCGCCCTCGACGAGCACGTCGGCAGCCGTCTCGTCGGTCGCGGAGATCACCAACCCACCACGTATCAGGATCCGGCTCATCGTATGGACCTCCCTGCACCCTCAAGTGCGGTCACTATCACCGCTGCCCCCTCCTCGGCCTCCGCCTCGGTGAGCGTCAGCGGCGGCGCGATCCGCAGCACATTGCCATGCAAGCCGCCCTTGCCGATCAGTACGCCACCCTGCCTGGCCATTTCCAGCACCTCGGTGGCGGCTCGCGACGATGGCCGCCCGTCCGGCTCAACCAGTTCGACCCCGATCATCAGACCGCGACCACGCACGTCCGCGACGACGTCCAGCTTCGCCGCCGCTGCCCGCAGTCGTGCCCGCAGTAAGCCCCCGACCTTGCGAGCGTTGCCCTGCAGGTCGTGGTCGATGAGGTAACGCAGGTTGGCCAGCGCGCCCGCGGTGGTGACCGGGCTGCCGCCGAAGGTGGAGATGGAGTTCGCCGCGACGCTGTCCATGATCTCGGCACGCGCCACCACGCCGCCGATCGACAGACCGTTGCCGAGGCCCTTGGCGAACGTGGTCATGTCTGGGCGCGCGCCACCCTCGGCATGCGCCTGCCAGCCCCAGAAATGGTCCCCGGTACGCCCCCACCCCGTCTGCACCTCGTCGGAGATCCACAGGATCCCGTACCGGTCGAGCACCTTCTTGAACTCGGCGAACAAGCCGTCCGGTGGCGCGGCGAAGCCGCCGACTCCCTGGATCGGCTCGGCGATCAGGCAGGCCACATTCTCCCGCAGCTGGCCGAGCACGTCCTCAAGGTCGGCGACGCACGCCGCGATGAAGTCCGCGTCAGACAGCGTCCAGAGCGGGGTTCCCCTGCGGCGACTGCCGTGCACGTAGTACGTCTGTACCGGCGACAGACTGGTCGGCGACCAGCCGGAGTTGCCGGTGATGGCGATAGAGGAGAACGATCTGCCGTGATAGCTGTTGCGCAATGCGAGTACCTGGTTCGACGCCCGGTAGCCGGTCGCGAGTAGCAGTGCGGTGTCGTTCGCCTCGGTACCGCTCGCGGTGAAGAACACCCGTGGGTCCTCGATATCGGAGAGTTCGGCGACCTGTTCCGCCAGCTCGATCATCGGCCGGTTCAGGTACAGCGTCGAGCTGTGCAGGATCTTGCCTGCCTGCTCTGACACCGCCGCCGTCACCTCCGGCAGCGCGTGCGCCGT
>JBOHEL010000645.1:0-2736 GCA_050700995.1 Sciscionella sp.
GGCTACCGGCTGCCGAGGCATGGCTGTCCGCGCTGTCGAGCCCCGACGGGCGTTTCGACGCCGATCCGCGTGAGACCGAGGCGCTGGCGCGCGAGCTGTCGAGCTGGCAGGAGTACGGCGAGGGCCAGATCGGGCCTGCCCACGCGACTTTCCGGCTGGCCGAACTGGCCCCCGACACGGATCGGTCCGACGCGGTCACCGTGCGGGAGGCCCGCTGGCGCCTGGAGTTTCTGTTGCAGTCCGTCGCGGATCCGAGCCTGCTGGTGCCCGCGGCGCAAGCCTGGGACGCCGGTACCGGGCTGCGGAGATGGCTGGCGCGGCCGGAGGAGCTGCTGCTGGCCGAACTCGGGCGCGCCAGCCGGATCTACCCCGAGCTCGCCGACGCGCTTCGCCAAGCCCGCCCGTGCGAACTCGAACTGGATAGTGAGGGGGCATATCGTTTCCTGTCCACCGTGGCCGCGCTGCTGGACCAAGCCGGGTTCGGGGTGCTGTTGCCGTCATGGTGGGACCGGGAGCGCAAGCTCGGGCTCGCAGCCTCGGCGAGCACACCGACCGACGGGGTGGTCGCCAAGCGCGGCAAGTTCGGCCGCGATCAGCTGGTGAACTTCCGCTGGCAGCTCGCGATCGGTGAGGACACCCTCACGGAGGAGGAGATCGCCGCACTGGCCGAGGCGAAGGCTCCGCTGGTGCGGGTACGCGGGCAGTGGGTGGCGGTTGATCCCGACGCGTTGCGACGCGGTCTGGAGTTCCTGCGCAGCACGCCGTCCGGTAAGAAGTCGGCCGCCGAAGTCCTCGCGCTGGCCGCGCGCCACCCCACGGACGTCGATGCCCCGTTGCCGCTGGCATCGGTGCGGGCCGACGGCTGGCTTGGTGATCTGCTCGACGGGACCGCCGAACAATCGCTGCGGCCGGTGTCCCCGCCGAGCGGCTTCGCCGCCGAGCTGCGGCCCTACCAGCAGCGCGGGCTGTCCTGGCTGGCGCTGCTGTCCTCGCTCGGTCTCGGCGGGTGCCTCGCCGACGATATGGGGCTGGGCAAGACGGTACAGCTGCTTGCGTTGGAAGCCTGCGAGCGAGCCGACGCCGACTCCGCTCCGACGTTGCTGCTGTGCCCGATGTCGCTGGTCGGCAACTGGCAACGGGAGGCCGCGAGGTTCGCCCCGGGCCTACGGGTGTACGCGCACCACGGCCCGGCACGTCACCACGGCGACGAACTCCGCGAGACGCTAGCTGCCACCGATGTGGTCGTCACCACCTACGGCACGGCGGTTCGCGACATCGATGAGCTCTCGGGTCACGAATGGCGGCGGGTGGCGCTGGATGAGGCACAGGCGGTGAAGAACAGCTTGTCACGCGCCGCGAAGGCGATTCGCACACTGCGGGCAGAACACCGCGTGGCGCTCACCGGTACCCCGATGGAGAACCGGCTGGCCGAGCTGTGGTCGATCATGGATTTCCTGAACCCCGGCATCCTGGGAACCTCCGCGAGCTTCCGGACCCGCTACGCGATCCCGGTGGAACGCCACGGCCGCGAGGAGCCCGCAAGGCAACTGCGCAGGGTCACCCGGCCGTACGTGCTGCGCAGGCTCAAGACAGACCCCCGCATCATCGACGACCTCCCAGAGAAAATCGAGATCCGACAGTACTGCCAGCTCACCGTTGAGCAGGCCTCGCTGTACCGATCCGTGGTTGACGACATGATGGACAAGATCGAGAACTCGGACGGTATCGAGCGTCGAGGCAACGTGCTCGCGGCGATGGCGAAACTCAAGCAGGTATGCAACCACCCCGCGCAGCTGCTGCATGACCGTTCCGAGGTCGGCACGCGCTCGGGGAAGGTGGCGAGGCTTGAGGAGATCCTTGAGGAGATCCTCGCCGAGGGCGACAAGGTGCTGTGTTTCACCCAGTTCACCGAGTTCGCCGAGCTGCTGCTGCCGCACTTGTCGGCACGGTTCGGGCGGGACGTGGCCTACCTGCACGGCGGAACGTCCAAAAAGCGCAGGGACGAGATGGTGCAGCGCTTCCAGTCCACCGAAGGCCCGCCGATATTCCTGCTGTCGCTGAAGGCGGGAGGCACCGGCCTGAACCTCACCTCGGCGAACCACGTGGTGCATCTGGACAGGTGGTGGAACCCCGCCGTGGAGAACCAGGCGACCGACCGGGCGTTCCGCATCGGTCAGAAGCGCAATGTGCAGGTACGCAAGTTCGTCTGCGTCGGCACGCTGGAGGAAAAGATCGACGAGATGATCGAGGAGAAGAAGGCGCTCGCCGACATGGTCATCAGCGATGGCGAGCGGTGGTTGACCGAGCTGTCCACCAGTTCGTTGCGTGAGCTACTCACCCTCTCCGAGGGGGCCGTCGTTGACTAGTTACTTTCCTCGGCCCACACACGCCAGACACGTCGAAGGCGGGCTCAAGGCGCGCAGCAAGCGCGGTGCCATCGCCCAAACGTGGTGGTCGGGCCGGTTCATTGAGGTGCTCGAATCGCTCGGTGTCGGCGGCAGGTTGCAGCGCGGCCGCAGCTATGCCCGCAAGGGGCAGGTGATCGACCTGCGGGTGGCCGTCGGTGCGGTCACCGCGCATGTGCAGGGCAGCAGGGCGAAGCCCTACCGCGTGCGCATCGGGATCAACGCGTTCGGAAAACGCGAGTGGGCACAGGTTGAGCAGGCGTTGGCCGAGAACGCCTGGTACACCGCGAAGCTCCTCGCCGGTGAGATGCCAGACGATATCGAGGAGGTG
>JBOHEL010000646.1:0-2719 GCA_050700995.1 Sciscionella sp.
GTGGAGCAGCGTCGGCCGGGGGCGCGCGAGTAGGTCCTTGACCGCCGTTGTGCTGGCCAACTCGCCGAGCCGAGCGACCACTACCAGCACCGCGCCACGCCACCATCTGATGATCAGCAACGCGACTACTACGACGGCGGCGACCACGTTGACGACCAACGTGCTGCCGGCAGTGGTGACGGCCCGGGCCGCGGCCAGCAGCCAGGGTTGGGCGAGCACGTCGACGTGCGCGGCGCTGTCGGCGGCCTGATCGCCGGTCAGCAATGGCGGCCAGTGCGCGGCGACCAGCCCGAGCACAACGGCGAAGGCCACGATGCACACCGCGACCGTCCAGCCGAGCGGGCGGGCGGCGATCGTCAGGTGCTTCGCTGGCGGGGTCATCTGTGATTTCCTACCGTATCGCCGACCGTCGCCGCTTCCTCGCCAGGGCGATCAGCCGATCGGGGCGGCGGCGGAGGTTACTACCCGCATGTCCAGTTTAAAGCTGATCACCGCAGGGAACCCTGGTGATCACAGACCTCACCAAGGGGGTCGGCGGGACCAGAGGCGGTGCCATCATGGGTTTGATTGTCGGTTTGCTAGTGCTTTGGGTGGTCTTGGTAGTCATCGGGTTCGCCATCAAAGCATTGCTGTGGTTGGCAATTGTCGGCATCGTACTGTTCGTCATAACCGGTCTGTTCGGCGCGATCCGCCGCCGCGCCGTGCGCTGACCGCGTCGCTAGTCGTCGTGAACTCGACGTCACGGACCTTTCCGTCGACAAAAAGGTCCGTGGTGTCGAGTTCACGACGATCAGGCGTTGGCGCTGTTGTGTATGGAGCACTGAGTAGAGGTGATTCCGCGAGATCGATCGCCGGAGGACCGACGTGGCCGCGAGGAGCAGCACGATACCCTCAACGACGACGCTGGCAGCGGGTCAGCACGCGGCAACTCGGAGAAGGTACTGATATGCACGCCAATCGCCTGCCTCGCGGGGGTGACCCCGCCACGACGTTGGCCGAACACCGCGCTGGCGGGCTGTACGGCGCGTGGCGCCGGGCGCAGAGATGGGAATCATGACGGGATCGCCCGCACGCATAGACCGGCTACTGGTGGCGCTATCGAATGCCCGATGGTGGACAGTGATCGTTGTTTGTGTGCATTTAGCGACACGATATGTCGTCCGAGGCACACAAACGGTGATCATGCGGCGAGGGCGGCCAGCGAGTGCCGCCGTCGGGTTAGTCGCGATCGCTTTCGTGGCGTCGTGCAGTGGGGCGGGAGCACCAGGCGGTCCAGCCAGTCCGCACACGCCACCGCAACCGGCGCCGCAAGTGCAGCCCAACCCGGATCACGTCAAGAAGCTCACCGCAGTCCTGGATAACATGACCAAGAAGTATGCGCAGTACGCCGAATCGTCCCCGGGTCCGCAGGACATCGTCGACTACAATATCGGCGACTTGTGGAAAAAGGGCATCGACGGCACCGGAACGACCATCGCGCTGGTCGAAGGCTGGGACGATCCGCAAATCAACGATGTCATCAAGAAGTTCGACCAGGAATATGGTCTACCTGATCCGGAGATCCAGACCATTTATCCTTCCGGTAACGGTCACCTGCCCGCTCAGTGCCCGCCTGGAATGGTCGCGCTGGGCAGCTACGGTTCGTGTGAGGCGTGGCACAGCGAGCTTGAGCTCGACGTGGAAGCGGCCCATCTGATCGCGCCGTATGCGAAGATTCTGATCACCGCCACTCCGGCGGACAGCGAGATCACCGATGACGCAGCGAGCCAGGTCGCGCCCCCGGAGATGATGCAGGCACTGGAGTACATCGGTAAGAATCACCTGGCCGACGCCATCTCGATCAGCGACGGAACGGGTGAAAGCACCTACAGCTACGGCAAGGCGGAAATCACCGCACAGGACCCAGGTCTGCTGTCCGCGGCGGCCGCGGGCATCCCGGTGGCGGAAGCGACCGGCGACTGTGGCGTGGTCCAGAACCTCGCGGTAGCCAACGCGCAGTGCGGCAACACCACGCAAACGCCGGATACCGGGGCATGGAATGACTCTCCCTGGGTCACCGCGGTCGGCGGCAGCGTTCCCAATCTCGACACCATGGGACGGCGACTCGGGCCCGACCCGTTGTGGGATCGCGGCAAGTTCTCCGAGGGCGCCGGCTATTCAGCGGTGTACCCGCGACCGGCTTACCAGGACCGGGTCGGTTCGCTGACCCGGTCGGTTCCCGACATCACCATGGACGCCCAGAGTGGGACGTCGGAGGCAGCGCCGCTGTTCGCCGGGGTGCTCGCGCTGGCCGCGCAGCTGAACCATGGCAGCGTCGGTCCCATCAACAAGGTGCTCTATGACGTAGTGGGCCCGCGCGGAGCAGCCGTCGGAATAGCCGACGTCGTATCCGGGAACAACTCGGTGCCCGCGGGAACGGGATCCATTCCCGGGTTCACCGCCGGTACCGGATTCGATGTGGCCAGCGGGTGGGGAACGATCGACGCGAGCAGGTTCGTCCCGGAGCTCGTCACGGCAGTGCGCGCGCATAACGGGGCTGACTCCCAACAACGCGAGGCGGCCGACGCATTGGCGCGGTTGCAACACAGCATAGTGCTTACCGCTAACGGTGGTTCGACGTACGTGTTGGCGGCGGGTTTCCTGCCCCGACATCCCGTCGAGCTGGAAATCGACGGCAACCACGTTGCCACCCTTACGGCCAACACCCTGGGATCAGTCT
>JBOHEL010000647.1:0-2694 GCA_050700995.1 Sciscionella sp.
GGGTACCGCAGAACCTCTCCGATATTTGCGGCAAGTTGGCACCGGTCCTGGACGGGACGCTGAAGCTGCCTTCCGTCACGCAGGTGCTCAATGCCCTTGAGCAGGGCAAGCTGCCATCGTTGCCCGCACCGCTTGGCAGCGTGCTGGCCGGGCAGTCGGGGGGTGCGAAGTGAAGCGCCGCCTGCGTTTCGGGGTCGTCGTCGCGGTGGGCGCCACGCTGCTGACGACCGGCTGTGGCTTCCATGGTCTGTACAGCACCCCCCTTCCCGGCGGCGCCGACCTCGGAGATCATCCGTATGTCGTGAAGGCGGAGTTCTCCGACGTACTCGACCTGGTTCCGCAGGCAAGCGTGAGGCTGGCCGATGTCCCCGTCGGTAAGGTGGTCAAGATCGAGCTTGAGCCCGACAACAAGACGGCGCTTGTCACGATGCGGGTGAACGGCAGCGTTCGGCTGGCCGCGAACGCCGATGCCGCGCTGCGGCAGTCCAGCCTGCTTGGGGAGAAGTATGTTGAACTCTCCGGTGCGCCTGCAGGCGGCGCGAAGGGCGCACTGTCCAACGGGATGGTGATCCCGCTGGCGCGCACCGAGCGGACGGCCACTGTCGAGGAGGTGCTAGGTGCGCTCTCCCTGCTGCTCAATGGTGGTGGTATACAACGCATCCAGGGCATTACCAAGGAGCTCAACGATGCACTGGCAGGCCACGAGCCCCAGATACGGGCGATGTTGTCTAATGTGGACAAACTTGTGCGAGACCTTGATGGCCAGCGGGACAACATCCTGCATGCGATCGATGGGCTGAACCGGCTCTCCGGGACGCTGGCGGGGCAACGCGGCAAGATCGCGAACGCGCTTGACAACATCGGCCCAGGTTTGAAGGTGCTCAATTCGCAGCGCGACCAGCTCGTCACGATGCTGAAATCGCTCGACCATCTTTCCGGTGTCGCCGTTGACACGGTGCAGCGGAGCAAGTCCGATATGGTGCACGACCTGCGATCCCTCGCTCCGACACTGGACAAGCTCGCGGAAGCGGGTAACAATCTGCCGAAGTCGCTGCAGATCCTGCTTACCTACCCGTTCAGCAATTACGCGATGAACGATCTGCGGGGAGACTTCTTCAACGCGAAGGTGCATCTGAACTTCGACCTGTCGAACATCCTGCAGACGATGAACAAATCCCCGCAGCCGCTGATACCGGGCCTGGGGAATCCTGCGACAATAGAAGGATCCGGTGCGGGCGGTAAGGCAGCGAACTCGCAGTCACCGGTGCCTGGCGCGACTTCTGGCGGCGGTACGGTGCAAGATGGGCTTTCTGGGCTGCTCGGATCGTTGCTGGGGGGTGGGTGATGTTCGGCGGGCGGACGAAAATACAGATCGCGCTATTCCTGGCGATAGCCGTCGCCGGCATAGTATTCGCTGGAGGCAAGTACGCGGGACTGGGGCGCCTGTTCGGCATCGACGGTTACTACGTGACCGTGCATCTCGCGGACTCCGGCGGTATTTTCAGCAACGCCGAGGTGACCTACCGCGGCATCCCGGTCGGCCGGGTCTCCGCGCTGCGACTGACAGGCAGCGGTGTCGATGTGCGGCTGAACATCGACAGTGGCGCGCCGCCGATACCCGCGAGCGCACGGGCGGTGGTCGCCGACCGGTCGGCGATCGGCGAACAGTATGTGGACCTGGAACCGCCGAACGGCGATGGGCCGTACCTCGCTGACGGCGCCGTGATCCCGCAAGATCACAGCACTCTGCCGCCGACACCGGCCAGCCTGCTGAAAAACCTGGACAACCTCGCCCGCAGCGTGCCGACAGGGTCACTGCGCACCGTCGTCAACGAGTTAGACACTGCGTTCTCGGGTACGGGCCCCGACCTGCAGAAGCTGCTGGACGCCGCAAGCTCGTTGACCGACTCGGCCAGCCAGCACCTGCCGCAGACCACCGGCCTCCTCGCGAGCGGCCGCACGGTACTGGACACGCAACGCGACCAGGCCGCTAACCTCACGCGGCTTTCCAGGGGCCTGAACCTCATCGCGGGGCAGCTGAAATCTTCCGATCCTGACATAAGGAAGGTGATTACACAGGCGCCGCTGGCAGCGGACGAGGTCGACCAGCTACTGCGAACCTCCGGCAACGATCTCTCGCTGGTGCTGGCGAACCTGCTCACCGTGACGGATGTGGTGCGACCGAGGCAGGCGAGCCTCAAGGAACTGCTGGTGGGGCTTCCCGTGATCGGTGGCTTCTCACCCGGCCTTTCGCGGGGTCATAGCGCGCATCTGGCTTTCGTGATGGACTTCGCCGACCCATACCCGTGCACGCGCGGTTACCAGGGAACCCAGCAGCACGCAGGCACGGACACCACGGCTGGCCCAGCCAACACGAAGGCCTACTGCGCGGAGCCGCCGGGGAGCCCCATCGAGGTCCGGGGAGCGCAGAACGCTCCGTACGCGGGAAAACCGGAGTCGATGCCGGTCACGCCGGGATCGCAACAGACGCAGCAGCAGCGGCCGCAGGCGCCGGTCAGCTTGCCTGGCGCGCTCGGGTTGCTGGGTAGCGGTAACGGCGCGGTAGTGAACCTGGGTCAACTGCTCGGCTTACCGGAATGAATGTCGTGGCCGCGACGTTCGGGGCATGGTGGCGCCGAGATCGGCGGCGCGCGTTACTGGTGCTGCTCGCCGTCGCGGCGGTGGTGCTTGGCG